>NZ_JAUBOQ010000001.1:129172-150595 GCF_036700325.1 Microcoleus sp. Z1_B2 | reverse complement strand
TGCATGGGATTTTGGGATTTTGATTGTATATTTGATTCTCGAATTCACCCAGAGTCCGCCGGGGAATGAATTCCCCGCCTCATAGCAGAAGTCGGTTAAAACCGACTGAAAGATTAAATTCAATTCTCAACTATCTTCAGTCCTCTTCCAGAGGACTTGCGCTATGAGACAGGGATTTCAATCCCTGTCGGACTGTCGAACTGTCGAACTGTCGGACTGTCGGAATGTCGGACTGTCGGACTCTGGTACTCAACGAGAGGCGAGTTGATCCTGGATTTATTTTGGTTTCACTCTTGACATTGACACTAATGTCAAGGTTTAAGCTACAGGAGTCATTCTACCAAATCAAGCTTTACAAATGACTTCTAATTCTTTGTCAATTTCTCGCATCTCCCAGTTAGCAGAAGAACATCCCGACGCTTTAACAGCCGCCCTGTGCGGAATTTTAGTAATCTTGGGTTCCCTAGCCCTGCAACTCGGCTGGCTGGGTGTAGCCGTGTTAATCTTACCCGCAGCTTATGTTATCGGCGGCTATTCCAGTACCCGCGAAGGCTTAACTACCCTTTTTCAAGAACGCGAATTAGATGTAGATTTGTTAATGATTGTCGCTGCTTTGGGCGCGGCAGGTTTGGGGCTGTGGCGGCAAGAATATCATTTAATTGTTGACGGTGCGGTGTTGATTTTAATCTTTGCAATTAGCGGCGCCCTTGAAGGTTATGCTATGCAGCGGACTGAACGCAGCATCCGCAGTTTGATGAGTTTGACGGCAGATACTGCTAGGGTGGTAATGTACGGCGTGGAACGCGAAGTTGCGATCGACAAATTGGAAATTGGCGATCGCATTTTAGTCAAGCCCGGAGAAATCATCCCCACAGATGCGATAATTATTGAAGGCTACAGTGCGATCGATCAAGCCTCGATTACCGGCGAATCGATGCCCGTGGAAAAAACCAGCGGCGATGAAGTCTATGCAGGTACAATTAACGGTGTCGGCGCGCTGAAACTCGAAGTGCATAAAACTCCAGAAAGCAGCTTGATTCAGCGAGTGATTCGGCTAGTTCAAGAAGCGCAAACAGCAGCGCCACCTTCTCAAATGTTTGTGGAAAAATTCGAGCGCGGTTATGCCAAATTAATCGTCGGTTTAGGCTTGCTTCTCGCAAGCTTGCCGCCCTTTGTTTTGGGCTGGAATTGGGAAGAGACAATCTATCGGGCGCTGATTTTCCTAGTAGTCGCGTCCCCCTGCGCGCTGATGGCTTCGATTATGCCCGCGCTGCTTTCAGGAATTGCTAACGGGGCGAGACAGGGAATTTTGTTTAAAAGTGGCGCGCAATTAGAGATGATTGGTAAAGTCAGGGCGATCGCCTTTGACAAAACCGGAACACTCACCACGGGAAAACCCGAAGTTATCCAAATTGTACCAGCAGCCGGATATACTGAAACAGAAGTTCTGCAATTAGCAGCAGCCCTAGAAGCTCATTCCGAACACGCGATCGCCCATGCAATTGTCAGCGCCGCCCAGCAGCAACAGTTACAATTGTCAACCGCTACCGACGTACAAGCAAAAATCGGTCAAGGAATTATCGGCAAAGTCAACAATCAAATCATAGCCATTGGTAAAGCCGAATTTCTCGAAGCAACCTCCGAATTGACTCAAATCAGCCTGCAGTTACAAGCCGAAGGTAAAACAGTTGTTTGGGTGGCAAAAGGCGAGCAACTTTTAGGAATCATTGCAGTAGCAGATACCATCCGCCCCGAAGCAGCAGCAACAGTAAAACACTTGCAAAAATTAGGCGTAGAACATATAATTATGCTAAGCGGCGACAACGAGCAAACAGCTCAACACATCGCCCGCCAATTAGGCATCAAAGAAGTGTACGCCGAACTTTTGCCAGAAGACAAAGTGCAGGCAATAAAACAACTGCAAACCCAGTATCAAACTGTAGCAATGGTAGGAGACGGCATCAACGACGCCCCCGCCCTCGCTCAAGCTTCCGTGGGCATTGCGATGGGAATTTCCGGCAGCGACGTTGCTTTAGAAACTGCTGATATCGTATTAATGGCAGATAAATTAGAGCAACTAGCTAAAGCAATTAGTTTAGGCCGCCGCGCTCAAAAAATTGTCAAACAAAACATAGTTTTTGCACTCAGTTGCATTATACTGTTACTGGCTGCCAATTTTCTCGGAAACATCACCATGCCTTTAGGCGTAATCGGTCATGAAGGGTCTACAGTAATAGTCACATTAAGCGGTTTGCGACTGCTCAGAAATTAGACCAATCGAGACAGAGGAAGAGTGATATCAAACCCGCTCTTCATCGGAATTATTAGTCTCTCTCTTCTCTTCCTCTGCGTTCTCTGCGTTCTCTGCGGTTAAAAAATCCAAATATTAAGAAAAACTACAATTTGTGTTTGCGTCACTCAAAACACGCTACCGTCAAAAGTATAGAATCATACCAAAATCTAAAGTTGCTCGAAACTGCAATAAAAATTAACCTAGAAAAAGTCTAGAAAATGGTATAGAACTGATTGCACCAAGAGCAATAGAAAACAAGTTTTCTGTTGGAGGCTATTATGAACCACAAAGTCCTTGGGGCCACGCGAAACGTTGCAATTGTTGGCCCTTATTTAAGCGGTAAAACCGCACTGCTGGAAAGTTTGCTATCGGTGACAGGGACAATTACCCGCAAAGGAAATGTCAAAGATGGCAACACAATAGGTGATAGTTCGCCGGAAGCGCGCGATCGCAAAATGAGCGTAGAAGTAAACGCCGCCACCGCTGAATATCAAGGCGTCCGCTTCACATTTCTCGACTGTCCGGGCTCGGTAGAATTTGTCCAAGAAACTTACAATGCACTCATCGGTGTGGATGCGGCGATAATTGTTTGCGAACCCGTTGCCGATCGCACTTTAACCCTCGCACCCCTGTTTAAATTTCTCGACGATTGGGAAATTCCCCACCTAGTTTTCATCAACAAGATCGATCGAGCTTACACAGACGAAACTACTTGTGGCACCAACTTCACCGAGGTGATCGACGCGCTCAAATCCGTTTCCAGTAGACCGATCGTACCTCACCAATATCCGATCGGCAAAAACGAACAAATCATCGGTTTTATCGACTTAGTAACCGAACAAGCTTACCACTACCATCCGGGCGCCGCCGCAGATCCCGTCCCGCTTCCAGAACACCTCAAAGCACAAGAAAGCGCAGCGCGGCAGCAAATGCTCGAAGAATTGGCGAATTTTGACGACCATTTACTCGAAGAATTGCTCGAAGAAATCAATCCCGACGCCGAAGAAATTACCCGCGATTTAAAGATGGAATTAGGCGCAGATTTAATTGTGCCAGTATTCATCGGCATCGCCGAACAAGATTTCGGCGTGCGGCCTCTGCTGGAAGCTTTGCTGAGGGAAGCGCCGACACCGGAAACAACAGCCGATCGCCGCGGCATTATACAAAGTGAAAACAAAGTTCTCGCTCAAATCCTCAAAACCTATTACACGCCGCAGGGAGGCAAACTATCGTTAGTGAGAATGTGGCGGGGGACGCTGACAGATGGAGCAAATTTGAACGGCGTTCGAGTTAACGGTTTGTACCGCTTGACCGGCCAGCAAACGCAAAGTTTGCAGTCTGTCAGCGCCGGGGAAATTGTGGCTGTGGGAAGGCTAGAAGGCTTGAAAACAGGCGATACGCTGGGTTCGGAGGAATTATTGCCAAAAGCCGAAATTATCTCCCCTGTCTACGCACTGGCGATCGTCCCAGAAAAGCGCAACGATGAAGTTAAGCTGAGCTCCGCTTTAGCTAAATTACTAGAAGAAGACCCATCTTTAGTCTGGGAACAGCACGGCGACACTCACGAAATTATACTTTGGGGTCAAGGCGAAATCCACCTGAAAGTAGCCCTAGACAGGTTGCGCCGTAAGTATAACTTGCCGATGGTAACTCACTTACCGCAAGTGCCGTACAAAGAAACCATCCGCAAACCAGCATCTTCCATCCACGGGCGCTACAAACACCAAAGCGGCGGGCACGGACAATTCGGCGACGTGTACCTCGACATTCAACCGCAGCCTCGCGGAGAAGGTTTCACCTTTAGCGACAAAATAGTCGGCGGAGTCGTCCCAAAACAGTACATTCCCGGCGTTGAAGTCGGAGTGCGCGAGTATTTGGATCGCGGCCCGCTGGGTTTCCCCGTGGTAGACGTAGCGGTGACGCTGACGAACGGTTCCTACCATACCGTTGACAGTTCCGAACAAGCTTTCAAGCAAGCAGCGCGTTTGGCGATGCAGGAGGGAATGGCCAAGTGCGAACCGGCCTTGCTGGAGCCGATTGCCAAAGTTGAAATTTGCGCTCCGAACGAGTGTACATCAAAGGTGTTGCAGTTGGTCAGCGGACACCGGGGCCAAATTCTCGGCTACGAAGGTAAAAAAGACTGGAAGGGATGGGATGCAGTTTCTGCTTATTTGCCGATCGCCGAAATGCAGAATTTGATCGTAGAATTGCGATCGCAGACAATGGGAGTAGGATTTTTTAATTGGGAGTTCGATCGACTGCAAGAAGTGCCGGAACCTTTAGCTAAGCGGGTTTTGCAAACGACTGGCGGCAATGGAAACGGTAAAAGTTAAGCTGTAGGGGCGGGTTTCACCAACCATATCGGGAAGAATTGAAAGGATAAATAAACCCGCCCCCGCCCCACGGTCAATCTGAATGTACATTTCGATTTATCGTGGGGAGAGGGCGGGTTTTCGAGATTGTTTGTTTGGGGCGATTATGGTTGGTGGAACCCGCCCCTACCACATCGCAAATTATACGATCGCGAATCAACGAGACATGATATTAGAAAACTCGATAATTCATCCGTGTATCCGTGTCAAAATCCGTGTCGTGCCTTCTTCCTTACCCTAAAAAGAAATAATCAAGTAACCATTCAGGAACTTAGCACCAGTAACAGACTTTCCAGTTAGCGCCGGAGGCAGCAAAATATTGCGCCGCTGATCGCCCGCTTCGATCGTCACTTCCGGCCCCGATTGAATCAATTTAATTTCTTTCTTGTCAAACCCAGGCAAAAACAAACTAACTTGACGCTGTGCAATGTTGATGTTAATCGGTTTAGGAGCTTTTGCGGCCTCCGAAAAATCTGGCAAAGCATCAATTAGCGACTGCCAATTATTGTCACTGTGCGCCGGAACCGAAACAGCCGTCAAAGGATCAAACTCGGCAGTAATAGCTTCTGTAACCGGTGCTTGATTAACAATGACACCGCCCACAGTCAAACTAACTTGTTGAGAACTTCCCCAAAGATAGCGGGCAGTTGCGATCGCGCTTGCATCCCCAGTCGTCACCAAAAAAGCCGCCGTGCGGTTCGGATCTGCCAGCGCTTCCTTACCCTTATCCAAAAGATTATCGACTTGCTTAGTAGATTGAAAAGCATTGTCTCCCGACATATCCACCGTCAACACGGTACTCACAACCGGTTGAATAAAAGGTGAAAGCGCTTTACCCAAATCCGAATCTACCAAAGCTTGACGGAACCTGCGGATGTACCAACTCAGAATTTCCGGCATTCCCAGCATCCGCAGCGTATCCATGCCACCATTGCCGTCATAAACAATTACATCGTATTGTTTGCTGTCGTCGTATTCCCGAAGTTCGTTCAACGCCAGCGCGCTGTCCATTCCCGGTAAAACTCCTAATTCTTGACCGTAAATCTGCTTGAAAAACGGAGTGCGGACATATTGAGCTTCTAGTTGTTTAATTTCGTCCCACCTGCGTTCTAGCAGTGGCGCGCTTTGCACCTGAACTGCTTTGAGGTTGGGGGCGATTTCCTGGGGGTTGAGAGTCAGGGGAGTCCCTAGCAGAATACCCAATGCAGGGCCCGGATCTTGGCCGAGCAGCAGAACTCGCTTGCCTTGAGCCGCGTATTTTTTAGCTGTTGCGATCGCGATCGTACTGCGGCCAGTGCCGCCTTTGCCCAAAAATGTCAAAATCAAAGCCATTTTCTGTTCTCACTGCCAAAGCTTACTCTTTAACATTTAAGCGCAACCTTCAGCCAGAGTGGGGGAGGGGGAGAGTGAAGGAAGAGGAGAGTCGGCGAGTGGGAGAGTGGGAGAGGGGGAGAGTAGGAGACGAAAGGAAACACAGTTAAATTCAATCCGTGTATCCGTGTCCGAATCCGTGTCGTGCCCCCTCTTCCTTCTACATCTGTTAAACGGGTTCTAGCTCATCTTCAAAAAACCAAGTCGCAAAACCGTCAAACTTGACAACCACACCTACTCCGCTACCGTCAACCATTCTGAATCCGTCAACAGTGCCTACTGG
Source organism: Microcoleus sp. Z1_B2 (assembly GCF_036700325.1). Classification (NCBI taxonomy): domain Bacteria; kingdom Bacillati; phylum Cyanobacteriota; class Cyanophyceae; order Oscillatoriales; family Microcoleaceae; genus Microcoleus; species Microcoleus sp. Z1_B2. The sequence continues at coordinate 144,276 of NZ_JAUBOQ010000001.1, read as the reverse complement.
ATTCTCCTTTATCTTGCCCACCATATTTGCAGGTATCCGATCTCTGAGACGGCGCACCTTCACTCTCTGACCTACTTCTATTGCCACTGAAATTGTTCTCCTGCTCTATATAACCTATATACAACCGTTTATTTTACAGTTTGGCGTCTACTTCTCAACAGCAACGCCAGCAGGCGATCGCTCCCGATGATTTTCCATCGAAATTTCCACCAACTTTCCCTAAAAGACGGTATTCTAGTCGGAGTTGGTCGATCGTCTACCCTGATTCGCTTGGGTTTGCTTCATAATGTTCCACAGCGGCAAGCTCCACTGTCAGAGGCTGTTCACCACTTAGATAATTATTTTTTATCGCTTCGCAAAAACCATCTTTTTATTAATTGCCACAACTACAGAATTTATCCCCAATTAGTCATCCTTCCGGCAGAAGCCAAAAGGCATTCACAAGCAGTAATTAATTTTATCTTTGCTATATATAAATCTCCCCTCTCTCACGTTGAAAACGGCTAAAGTAGATGCTGCCAAGCACTTTGACTAGGGTTTGCTAATTTTCCCTAAGCTCATATTTTAGTAAAGTGCCATGTTGTAACAGTTTACTAAAATATGAACATAAAAAAAGTTTTAATGCTAAACTTTCAGGCTGATAAAGTTTATTTTTACTGCTGTGTTACGGCATAAAAAATGGAACGATTTCCGGATGTATGCCGTCTGATAGAGGAAAGGAAGTCGAGGAACTTCAATATGACAAAATTGAAATTATGAATAAAATGTTTACGTGTGGGCGATCGACCAAAATTCCGCTCCTAAGTTTGTCCTTGGCTGTGCTGGCGAGTCTGTCGCCCTTTCGCGGGACGATCGCCAGTCCGCCCTCTCCATCCCCCAAACAGCCCTCGAACCCTACTAAAATTGTCTCAGTCGATCGACCGCCAGCATTGCCAACCGCCTCAAAATCTCCAACAAATCCGGCAACCGTGGCGGCGAATCCATCCCCAGCAGACACGATAAACGCCCAGGGAACAGCGGCCGCGCGATCGCTCGAAATAGAAGAAATCCGCGGTACAGTAAGCTTTAAAGGCCGGCCAGCGGTCGTGGGCGATCGGCTACTCGCCCCCGGAGACGAAATCATCACCGGCCCCAATTCCACAGCCCGTTTAGGCATCGACAACAACATCGGCACCGTGGAAGTTGCCGAAAAAACCACACTCAGAATATCCGATTTGTCAAGCCGTGCAGGCGGCGAAAAAAGCACAGCCATTTTTGTCAGCAGGGGGCGAGTCAGGTTGTCGATCGGCAAAACTGCTGCTGCAACTCCCGCAGCCACCACCTCAACAATTATCCCGCCGAACCAAATAGCCGCCCTCAATACCTTCAGCGGACTCGGCAAATCCAGTCAAATTGCCCAACAAACCCGTTCTGCCAGAACCGCCCCAATCAGGGTTGAAACCCCAGAAGGCGTTGCCGGAGTCCGCGGCACATCCTTTGGCGTCAGCGTCGGCGGTGGCAAAACCGCAGTCGAAACTATTGAAGGTGCCGTCGTAGTATCCGGCAGCGCCGACTCGGAAGTAATTGTCAACAGTGGCAACTCCACGACAATTTTCCCTCAAACCTCCCCCGTGGCGCCCTCAGCCAGCCCTCGCCTAGCTAAACTCAAAGTCCGCAGTTTATTGAGAGTCAGCGGCAATATCTATCGCCTCAGCGGTCAAATTAACCCGATCGACACAGTTTATGTCAACAACGAAGAAATTAAGATCGATCGAAAAGGCAACTTCAAGATCCAAGGAATTTTACCTCCAAGCCGCCGCCTCGAAATCGTAGTGCGAGGCCCGTCAGTCACAGAAAGGCATTACAGCTTCGCAGTTCGCTAAACAACCTATCGTCGCGAGTAATCTACGCGGGCCGTCTCTGAGGACTTGAATTATATCTAAGATGTTGCACCATTCTCAATAAGCCCTAGGGGCGGGTTCGCCAACAGCCTTAAAGCTTGCAAATAGGTTCTATAAACCCGCCCGACCCCACGAAAAAGCCTGTTCTTGACAATGGTGCAAGATGTGAGTTAGATCCTAAGTCGTATCAGGGTTGATTATTTTGTGTAGGTGCGAAGCATTTTGCCATGAATCTCGGTAGTCAAAATAAAGATATTTTGCCCCCACCCTTCGCCCTTACGTTATTGTAAAACTTCATGACAATTCCCGCATCCAGGATACCCGCCACGTGATTCATCCGTCCAAAAATAAAAAACCTGTATCCGATAAAGGAGCCCCCGAATTTATCTCGCGCAAGTCAATCTAAAATCTAAAATCTAAAATCTAAAATCGATTGACTCCCACTCCTCTCGAAATTGTGACTCGAATGTCAATGATTGCGTCAAATTAATTGCATGAAGTTCAAAAAATGGATCGATCATCTCAAACAAAATAAACTGCTCGGCCTGCAGCAACATATAACCACAAATCCTCCCTGGATCACAGGGGGATTAGTAGGTATACTGTCTGTAGCCATGCTGCAAGTGGGAATGTGGAAACCCCTTGAATATTTGGGGTACAAAACCCTATTTCAAATTCGAGAATCGGGAATTTTGCCAAATCCCGGATGGGATCAGAGAATTGCGGTAATTGCGATCGAACGGCATTCCTTGCAAGAATACGGTCAATTTCCTTGGTCTCGCAACCGCTACGCCCAACTGCTAGAAGCACTGAAAAAATCTCCCCCCACAGCCGTTGGTTTTGACATTCTTTTCCTCGATCCAAGTCCGAAAGATGATATTTTAGCCGCTGCAATCGCCACCAACGGCAAAGTTGTACTCGCTAAAACCACCAAAGAAGAACCCGTAGCATCTTTAAAAGCAGCAGCCGCAGGTGTCGGCCACATCGGCCAGGAACCCGATAGCGACGGTATTAGCCGCGAGTCAAAAATCTTTCTCAACGGGATTCCTAATTTCGGTTTAGCAATGACTCACAGGTACAATGCTGCTAATCCCCAAGATCCAGTATTGCTCCCACAGTCCAAAAATAAGCAGGAAAAAAAAGTCTGGGTTAACTGGCCGGGGCAAACAGAAAATCTACCTACCTATGCTTTTGTTGATGTCGTAGAAGGTAGAATTCCAGCAGATTCTCTGACTAATAAGTTAGTTTTAGTGGGCATAGTTGCTACCGGTTTCGATCCGATATCTTCACCTCTCAACAAGACTACGGCTGGAGTTTATTTATATGCAGCGTTGATTGACAATTTGCTCAATCAACGCTTGCTTCAGCGGCTGCCGGTACTCGTAGAAATTTTGTTATTGTTGGGTATTGGCCCGCTTACCGCTTTGGTTCTGGGCAACCGAGGTGTTAAAGAGAGAATTGCGATCGCTCTCGGTTTGCCTATAATTTGGATTGGGGCTGCCGCTTTGTTATTTGGCTTCTTTTTTTGGTGGGTTCCGATTGCCGCACCTATCGGCACTCTCATTTTATCTAGCACTGCTTTGCAACTTCGGGAACAGTACGAAAAGCAGCAGTTGATGAGGTTATTTGAAAAGCACGTCGATCCAGAGACTGCTCAGCTTATTTGGCAACGCAAAGCTGAGATATTTGAACAGGGAGAACTCGAACCTCAAGAACTTACAGCAACGGTGCTGTTTATGGATATTCGTAGTTTTACTTCAATTTCAGAAAAAATGCCACCGCGGGATTTGCTCACCTGGCTGAACAATTATTTGGAAGCGATGACTAACTGTATTATGGATCACGGTGGCGTTGTAGATAAATACATCGGTGATGCAATTATGGCAGTTTTTGGAGTGCCTTTTTGCCATAGCGAATATGCAGAAATTCAACAAGATGCTTTGAATGCAGTTGCGGCTTGTATTGCGATGCACGAACGGCTGCACCAACTGAATCAGCAGCTTAGAAGTGAACGCAAACCTTTAATTAAGTTTGGCATCGGTTTGCATACCGGACAGTTAGTTGCTGGTAGCGTGGGCGGTTCCCGGCGTTTGAATTATTCTGTGATCGGCGATGCTGTCAACATTGCTGCTAGATTGGAGGCGATGAATAAGGAAATTGTTTCTGACAGTCCTTTTAATTTGTTGGTGACGGCGAGGACTTTTGCTTATGTGCGCGATCGCTACGAAGGCAAAAAAGTAGGATCGATTCAATTGCGCGGCAAAAAAGAAGAGACTGTGGTTTATGCTATTTTGGGCGAAAAACATTAGTCAGTTGTCAGTTGTCAGTTGTCAGTTGTCAGTTGTCAGTTGGGAAAATTACCTTTTTCCCAATTCCCCATTAGACATTCCCAATTCCCAATTCCCCGTTCCTAATGACTGCGGACTAAGCTGTCGCGCATTTAATTGGGATAGTTATGTTAGTAAAAATCTTGTGGGGTGGGCATCTTGCCTGCCCTAAAAGTGAAAATTAAATGTAGTATAGCTTACTGACCAATCTAATCAAATACGCTTAGCCGCAAAGTTTTAGCTATTTTTTCTAACAGAAATAAGCCACCGATAGAATTTCCGTCTTTATCCAGGGGCGGACTGTAAAAGCCGATCGCCCCCTGGCCCGGAATTACCGACACCAAAGCCCCGCTAACTCCCGACTTGGCCGGCAACCCCACCCGCAGCGCAAAACGGCCCGATGCTTCATACAAACCGCAAGTTGCCATCAGCGCTTTGACACTACGGCAGTTTTCCCCCATTGCTCGATCGCCGCTATTTACCAAAACCATCCCCAGCTTAGCTAAATCCTCCACATTTCCCGACAAACAGCAGATGCGATTGTAGGTTTCTAAAGCAATTTCGGGATTTTGAATGTAACCCGATTCTACCATTTTCAAGGCGAGATTCCAATTGTTTTGATTCGGATTTTTCTTCACTGAATCGAGCATTAACTCGTCAACAAATAACTGACTGTTTGCCTGTTGATTCAGCCAAGTTCGCAAGTTTTGACAGCGGGACACAGCATTTTGACCGGGAATCAAAGACGCTAGGGCGATCGCCCCGCTATTAATCATCGGGTTTCTCGGCTTCCCTTGATCTATTTCGAGTTGAGTTAAAGAATTGAAAGGCAGTTGCGAAGGCTCACAGCCAACGCAGTCAAATACCGTTTTTTCGCCCAATTCGCACAGCAAATAAAGCAGCACAAAAGGCTTGACTACACTCATCAGCGGGAATGTGTGAGCAATGCTACCCCAGCTCACAATTTGCGCGTCAATTGCCCGAATTTGCACGGCAAACCCTTGTCTGTCGGCTTGCGCTAGGAGAGGTATGTACGCAGGGATTTGACCCGATTTACTGCGATTAATTGCCTCTTTTGCCCAAACTGCCAGTTGTTCCGGTTCCAAGGAAGATAGTTGGCTGGTGGATATTTTCACTCTCGATTATTTCGATCATTTTAAATTTTAGATTGCCATTCCTGGCGCGATATTGAGCCAGAAACCCCGTTTATTAACCGAATTGCGTCACTTGGGCCCGCTCCGGGAAGAAACTGGGTTTCTTCGGGGAGCTCAACCAAGCTCGAACTTCAGGCTAGTCAACTACCCAGCATCAAGCGGAGTACCGCCGGAGATGTGGGCTTGTATCTGAACTCCACCGCAATTCCGAGAACCTTTGCAGAATCTCAGCTTTAGTTTCACCGCCCGACACATTAGGGGATGCTGACAAGCTCCCCGTACTCGTCCAGTCCTGCCGAACGAGCAACGTTCTCATGGCAATATTTCGCGCACCCACCAAATCAGCATGAAGCTCATGCCCGCAACACTCGCAACGAAACAATAGTCCTTTTTTAGGTCTATTGCCGGCCGAAGTGTGTCCACATTTTGGACAGCTTTGCGAGGTATAATTAGCTGGAACTTTAGTAGCTAAAGAGCCGTTCAAATTAGCTTTGTAGTCAATATAGCCGTGCAGTTCGGCAAACGACCATTTAGCTTTGTTTCGATTAGCTTTTCGCTGTTTTTTGCTAACCTTTTTACCAGACTTGGACTTGGTTCTATCCCGAATTCCGGTTAGGTTTTCCAGTCCAATTAAAGTATTAGGCTTTGCAATATCCTTGCTGATTTGGTGGTTCACGTCAGCGATAAACCGTCTTTCTCTTCCCGACAAAGCAATTAGTCTGCGCTTTGCCGAACGAGTGTCTTTACGCTGAAGAGTTTGTCTAGCTTTATGATAGCGGTTGGCTTTATGTCTAGCTTCTGAACCTGAGTAGAAATTAGACTTGTTTTGTAAGTCTGTTTCTACGGCTAAGTAGCGCATCCCCACGTCAACGCCAGAAACTCTAGTTATTTTCAGTGGGTCGAGTTCAGGGGTTTCTACCTCAATACTTACCATCAAATAGTAAACCTTAGAGGAACGCTGATAGACAATTTTAGCTGCTCCAACTTTGGAACCATTCGCAATGAAATCCAGATGCTTGTTGTAGCCATCATACGAGACTACTATTCGACCAGTCAGGGTAATAATACTCACCTTCTGCTCGGATTTAAACGAGTAGTCACGCTGATAATTCAAGGTACAGGTTCGAGAGATATACTTAGGGGGTTGGTCTAGTCCTTTATACCGTTTCTTGGTGTACCCTTTAGCGATAGCATCGTTAGATTGTTTTACCTTAGTCCAGAGAGTTTTATACGTTGCCGAAACTTGTCTCGGTACATTGCAAGCCATCTGAGCGCCAAGTCCAAATCGAACTCGCAATTCATTGTAGACAGCCTTTTGTAACTTAGCACCATTGCTGGTTTTGTTCGCATCAAAAGCAACTTGTGAAGTATGATTCAAGGCATCGCGATAAGCCAAGGTAGTCTGAGATACCAAAGCTTTTTGCTCGGCATTCAGGTTTAGTTTTAGCTTGGCGGTGATTATTTGAGGCATTACTTTCACGAACTATGACAAAATTCAATCTCGTGAACATACAAAAAGCAAGTGGTGTAGCAAAATAATTTGTTCGCTCATCGACCGCCCCTCGCCTTCCAACACCTAAAGTCGTTGGTTTAGTTCGGGGCGGTTCTCTTCACTCACGCAAATTCCTCCCGACGCTCACCTGGGTACAGGTAGAGCGCGGGACTCCTTTTGATTTAGTTGACGTTTCTGTCCGCCGGGAGCAAATAAATTTTTCATAAAAAACCTGTACTTTGCATAAAAATCTCCCTTTCACCCGGATATATAAGTAGCAGCTTCAAGGCAAGGCTGCTATCTAAAACAAACCAGCACTAGCTGGAAATGCCTTCAGATTCTTATGTTTAAGCCCCAGCAAGGGGCGGGGTGCATATTTAACTTAATTCTTTCAGAGTTCGCGAAATCCTGTCCGGAAAACCCCCGAACCTTTAAGAATGTACTATCCAACCGGATTCACCAAAACCAGGATAAAAAAATGGCAGACGAACCGAAAGCTGAAGCACCAAAGCCCGCTCCCATGATTTTTAAGGGTGTGTGCAAGGAGGGAGTTCTCAAAGGCAAAGAAATTGAAGGCAAACTAGATATCAAAGTCAACGTCGAATCTGTAACAACCCCAGAAGCACCGCCCAAAAAATCCGAGTGGGAGCCAGTTATCTTTTGGGTATTGTTTGCATTCATGGCAAACTTGATTGTCGGCGATCCCGCCGGAATGAGAAAAAAATACAGCTCCCCACAAAGGTCTCATTCTCATCAGATGTTAAACCAATCTGGGGAGCAGTCGCTGTTGCCTAAGAAAAACACCAGCAACTTGCCACTTTAGGCCCTGGGAGCCTGCCAGCCACGCAAATAGTAATAGAAAGACCCGAAATATTCATCGAATACTCGTGTCGTAGTTACCAAAGCTTCTGCACTAGGCAGAAAATCTCCCGCGTCTAAGCGGAGTCTGGATTTCCCTCCTGCCGTGGGTTGAAAAGTGTAGAAGTCGGTAGCCCTAGGAATCACCTGGATTCCCATATTCGCAAAAGCGAGGCTGGCACGGCGCATCTGAATCGCAGATGTTACCAGGATTACTTTGCGCGGGGCGCCACGGCTGTCGAGTATCTTTCTCACTTCTTCGGCGCTGGTGCGTATGTTGCTGCCGTTATCGTCGAGAACGATACTGCTGCGCGGCACGCCCATGTTGTTTGCCAGCAAAGTCTCGATATCCTTCGCTTCCCCAACATAACCCTCCAACTCTGGTCTGGGGCCAGCGGTAACGATGACCATCGGTGCCACTTTTTGGCGGTACAAAACGGCAGCATAGGGCAGGCGATTACCTGTATCTGTCAGTTGAATCGCTACTCGGTTGGGGATGTGAGGCTGAGTGGTTCCCTTGCCTAGGAGAACTATCGCCGCTGCAGTTTCATCGCAGCAAGCTGTGCGGACGGCAGCAGCGGCGTCCCGTTCTGCTTGGTCGGCGAACCAGTAAGCGACAACTGGCATACTCGAAAGGATCAAAACTAGCAGGGCTGCCAGGATCATTCTCGGCGCCGGGTTGCGGATGCCCCCGTTCGTGATCAGCGCCGACGCAATCACCAGCAGAGTGATGGAAAAACCCAACGGCTTAAAGAAGAAGGCTATGAGCCCGAAAATCGCTGCTCCAACTGGTGTGTCTGGCGCAAAAAAAGCCAGGAACAAAAGGCTGATCAGCAGCAAAACGCGCAGTCGGTCTAATAACGGATTGTCTTTACCTCCTGATTGATCCCACCACGATTTGATCAGTGAGAACAGGAGGAATAGAAATAGAATGCGAGCTAACAGTTCTGGCATCTTGCAATATTCTGTGTCTTCATAAATTAGTACGGAAGTGTGGAAACGAGCGCGAATTTAGCTGCGGGAGGAAATACGGGCATCGGTGGGTTTTTAACTTTCGCGAATAACGCAGTCCGATCGCATTTATCCTGATGCTCGATTCCGGTCAGCTATCAACTATTGGTTGCAGGGTGTAAGCCCGCTACTTCCAGTCACAGATTGCTGACAGTTAATTGGTAATTGATAACTGGTAATGGTTGATTGGTAATTGGTAATGGATCGAACACGCCCCAGGTGGAATTGACAATTCAAGCCTGCTTTGTTCTGCCTACTTTTTTCCCCATTACCTGTTACCGATTCACCAATCCCAATTTATCGGCGCTTCAGTTGATTCCGAATTGCCTGCGTTACCGTTTGAATTACTTTAACACGAGCATAATACTTGTTATTGGCCGCAATTAGCGTCCAGGGAGCAGCCGGCGTGCTGGTGCGCTGAATCATTTGATTCACCGCTACTTCATAATAATTCCACTTTTCCCGATTCCGCCAATCTTCTTCGGTGAGTTTGTATTGTTTAAATGGATTGTTTTGCCGCTCTGTAAACCGCTTTAGTTGCTCGTCAGGACTGATGTGCAGCCAGAATTTAACTAAGACACAACCGAAACTGGTGAGTTGCTCCTCAAATTCGTTGATTTCCTGATAAGCTCTGCGCCATTCGGGTTCGGTGGCAAATCCTTCGACTCGCTCGACCAGCACTCTACCATACCAACTACGATCGCAAATGCCGATCTTACCAGCCGTTGGCAGCCGCTGCCAGAACCGCCAGAGGTAGTGATGCGCTTTTTCTTCGTCTGTCGGCACCCCAAAGGCATTAGCGATGTAACTGCGGGGGTCTAGGATGTCCGTCAAGCGTTTGATGGCTCCTCCTTTGCCGGCGGCGTCCCAACCTTCAAACAACACTAATACGGGGATTTCCTCTTCGTAGATGCTTTGTTGCAGTTTGCCAAAACGGGTTTGTTCCTCGCGCAGTTGCTGTTTGTATTCGTCGGGCGACAGCGATTGAGTTAAATCTACTTGGGCCAGCAAGTCGGGTTCGGTGGGTTGCAAGCTTTCTTGAGGTGGCAATTTCACGGGTGCAGATTGCATCGGCAGTCTGTCCAATGCTTCTGTAATTGTCGCTGCCATTTGCGTTAAAACTTTGACTCTCGCCCACCGTTGACAATCGCCTTCTACTAGCGTCCAAGGTGAGGGGCCCGTGCCGGTTTGGGCTACCATTTCTTCGGCAAAAGTTGTGTATTCTTCGTATTTTTTGGCTTGTTTCCAATCTTCGGGTCGCACTCGCCAAGCTTGTAATGCGTCATCTTCTAGTTTTTTGAGCCGATGCTTGAGTTCTTTTTTGCTCAGGTGAATCCAAAATTTGGCAATTGCGGCGCCGTCATCAACCATCTGCCGCTCGAAGGCGTTGATTTGCCTGATGGCTGTCGGTACTTCTGCGTCGGAGACTCGATCGAACAACCGGTCTTCTAAAACATGAGTGTACCAACTGTGGTAGAAAAAACCAATTTTGCCGCGGGCAGGAAGTTTCTGCCAAAACCGCCATAGGAAAGGATAGCCCCTTTCTGCATCTGACGGCGGCCAAATCGGGTGGACGGCAAACCCGCGCGGGTCCATGTACCCCACCATTTTTTTGACCAGCGCGCCTTTACCGGCGGCGGCCCAACCTTCGAGGACGATGATTGCGGGCAATTTTTTTTCTCTGCAGGCCAGTTGGAGCGATCGCAACTGCTGCATTAAAATTTCTATCTTGGCATCATAGGTTTCTTTATCCAGGGAAATATCTAAATCGAGGTTGTCGAGCATATTTACCTCCTATTAATCTGTAAAAAACAGTTTAACGTTAGTTTAACGTTTGGATAAAATTAAATCCTCAATTCAGGGGAAAACGTTATAAAAATTACAGTTACGGCTGGTTAAAAGCCGATCGCTCCTGCAATCAAATGCCAGCCTCGTTAATACTAGCAAGATTCCCTCGATTTCCAACTTGCAAAAAAAAACAGCTCAGGTTATAGTTGAAATAGGGAACTTTTAAATAAGTTCAACTTCTCCCCTCCCCCGATCGGGCGACGTAACAGGAGGAGCCCAAAATCCCTGAAAAAGGATTTATTGTAAAACAGAGCAAAAGTAAAAATCAACGACCCAGTGGGGGTGACAACTTCTTTACTTAGCTGTAGAAACTTTATTCAAACAATAGTAGTTACTTAAGCACCAAGCTTGGTAACGAAAGAGAGCGCGACTCATCGACATCCGACCATAAACTCACATACAAAACTAGCCCAAAAAGGCAAACCAATTTTTATGATTGCGCTATAAGATAAAACCTGAAAGCCTGGGTGATATAAACAGGTTTCTGAGTTTTATCGACACCATTCTCAAATACTAAAAACAGTTGAGTTGCGGGTTCGCGAACCCGCCCCACAAGAACATTTATTTCTTGTGGAACAGGCCGGAGTGCCTGTTACTGACATTTGTCCAAAATGTCGGAATTACTGTACTTGTTTGCCAATACCAACTAAGAGGAACAGTCCGAAATTACGGATTGCAAGTTTTTTATGAATATCCTGACAACACGCTCCTACAAGGACGAAACTGACTGGTGCGCGATCGCAAATTTGATCGATGCTTGCGAAGCAGTGGATAGACTCGGCGAAGAAGTCTCTGCAACTGAACTCAAGCTAATACTTGATGCCCCCAAACTCGACCAAGCCCGTGACGTGCAGTTGTGGGAAGATGGTAATTACAAACTGATCGGTTTGTCACTCCTAGATATGCCCGATTCCCCGAATGAAATAGACGCTTCTCTCTGGTTTTACGTGCATCCAAATGTCCGTAGCGAAGGTTTAGAAAAAGACATAATTAAGTGGGGAGAAAAGCGGCTGGGCGAAGTAGGAAAAGAACGCAATTTGCCGGCAAAATTGCGTACCTACAGCCGGGAGGACAAAACCGATGAGATGCGGCTATTAGAGAAACAGGGCTTTGAGGTCGATCGCTATTTTTGGACAATGGCCCGATCCCTCGCCGAACCCATACCCACACCCGAATTTCCCGCAGATTTTGCACTGACACACGTATCAGGAGAACAAGACATCCAACCTTGGGTAGAGATGTTCAACCAATCATTTATCGATCACTGGAATCACCACGATTTAAGTGCGGAAACCGTGCGTTATTGGATGCAAGACGCCAATTATCAGCCGGAATTAGACTTGATTGCTGTTTCGGGCGAGCGCAAATTTGCAGCTTTCTGCGACTGTCAAATCAAACCCCAAAAAAACCCCCGCAGCGGCACAAAAGACGGTTGGATTGAATTGTTGGGTACGCGGCGCGAGTTTCGGAAAATGGGTTTAGGAAAAGCGATGCTGTTAGCTGGTTTGCATAAGTTGAAAGCAGCGGGTGCAAACACAGCTAAACTCAGCGTCGATGCTGACAGTTTGACAGGGGCGACAAAGCTTTACAAATCAGTCGGTTTCCGCCCGATGGAAACTTGGATAGAGTGGGCTAAGACAGTGTAAATTCGTTAGGGTGGTCAGAAACCGGGTTTTTGCGAAAATACTGCGTTAGAGCCTGTAGATTCGGTAAAAAACCCGGTTTCTTGGGTTTTGATGCGATCGCCCTTTTGGATCGAATGGGCGATCGTACTTTTATTATGTCGCGCACATTATGCTAGGATTAACTGATCAAAAATCATCCTAATTTCTATGACGCGATTCATTCACGATCGCTTTGCTAAAGAATACCTAGAAGAACTGCTTTCACCCATCGGAACAGTTAAGGTAGGTCGCGATGTGACTTCGGAAGTCCGAGAAATCGATGTTTATTTCACTCCAGGTACCGCAATTCCCGAATACTCATCAAGCCTGGGATTGTTGGGAAAAATGGCTGACACAACTGCAATTTTTGAACCGTTTCGCAATCCGGTAACTGTCAGCGAAGTCTTGAGCTGCATGAGTAAGTTATGGGATTTGCGAGGTGAATTGGAGCGGCAGGCGAGAAGAGAAAATACTCGCTATGATGAGGATCTGTTGCCCCGAATGTGGATTTTGACACCCACAGCATCGAAAGCGCTGGTGGAGGGTTTTGGTGGGATACCAAACCCTGAGAATTGGATCGAGGGAATCTATTTTTTCCCGGAGCACTGGCGAGCAGCAATTGTGGCGATTCACCAGTTGCCAGAAATCCCAGAAACCCTGTGGTTGAGGATTTTGGGGAAAGGGAAAGTACAGCAAAGGGCGATCGGGCAATTGAGTGCTTTAGCAACGGACGATCCGTTACGGATTATTGCGCTAGAATTATTGTATCGTCTACAGTCACATTTAGTAGTCGAAACCCAACAGGAACCTGAGCCAGAAGAGCGGGAGTTAATTATGGCGATTGCACCACTTTTTCAACAACAAATACAAGCCGCACAGCAACAAGCGAGAGAAGAAGGACTAGAACGAGGACTAGAACGAGGACTAGAACGAGGACTAGAACGAGGACTAGAACAAGGACTAGAACGAGGCAGACAAGAACAGCAGCGCTTAATCTTAGAAAATTTTCTGCGAGTCAGGTTTGGAGAATTAAGCCAGAGAATGACAGTATTTTTATCTCCAATATCCAAGTTGCCTGCTGCGGAATTTACAGTGTTGTTGCTGGCAATATCGATGCTAACAATTGATGAAGAAGGGCGGGAACAAGCTGTAAGATTATTGGCCGAAAATGTCTTGAGAATGTACCAAAATGAATTGGGTGATATTCTGCCTACAGCCCTTACCAATTTACTAGCATTGCCTGTGGCAGAATTGACATTGTTGGTAGAACAACTGCCGCAGTTATCGGCTGATCGATTGAGGGAAAGGTTCGGGAAAATCCCTGAATAAAGCTGTTTGAGTAGCTATAGAGTGCGATCGCCCTTTTGGATCGAATGGGCGATCGTACTTTTCTTGATTTCCTAAATCAACCGGAAATTAGCCGATGTAATCGCATTGGCACTCACTCCAATCATCACACCTAACTCCTCTCCTGTCAAGACATTTTTGATGATAGTTCCCTGAGTATTTTGAGTGATTGCTAACTGGCTAAAACTCAAACCTCCGCTTAATCCAATCAAATCTTGACCCAGAGTAAAATCAGCGATAATATCAAATCCTTGACCAGTTGTTAAGGCAAAGATATCGTTGCCGCTACCGCCAATCAAACTATCATTACCCAAGTCTCCGTAAAGAATATCATCACCTTGACAGCCAGTGAGAGTATCGTTGTCTTCGCCTCCGTGCATGGTATCATTTCCTTCACATCCTCCCAGGATATCTGCTCCTTCATTACCGCTAATTAAGTCATTACCTTCACCGCCGCAGATAGTATCCGAACCTAACTGTCCAAACAGATTGTCATCTCCTTGACTACCAAGCAGGATGTCGTTACCTTTGCCTCCATATAAAACGTCATTATCCTTGCCACCATCGATGAAGTCATCATCTTTGTTGCCATAAATGATGTCAATACCTTCGCGGCCATGTAACAAGTCATTGCCTTTGCCTCCGAAGATTAAATCGTTGCCCAATTCGCCAAGAACGATGTCGTTTCCTCCATCTCCATAGAGGATGTCGTCACCTTTGCCTCCGATGATGAAGTCGTTGCCTTGATTGCCATTAAAGATGTCGTTGCTGGCTCCACCATATAAGTTGTCATCCCCGGATTTGCCATCGAATATATTACCGTTGTTAGTGCCGAGAAATTCATCGTTTTGGGCAGTGCCTATTTGAATTCCCGATACACCAAGTATGGTGTTTTCAACTGCATTGGGTTGGTTTAATTTGGGATAGGCAATGTCATCGCAGATGCATTCGTCATTGGGGATGTTGTTGGTTGTTGGTGTTGGCGTTACCGATGGTGTTGGCGTTACCAATGGTGTTTCCGCAGGGGTTGGTGTTGGTACGGGTGTCGGTGTTGGTGCGGGTGTTTCCGCACGGGTTGGTACAGGGGTTGGTATGGGTGCGGGTGCAGGTGTTGGTGCAGGTGTTTCCACAGGGGTTGGTGCGGGTGCGGGTGCAGGCGCGGGTGCGGGTGCGGGTGCAGGCGCGGGTGCGGGTGCGGGTGCGGGTGCGGGTGCAGGTGTTTCTGCAGGGGTTGGCGCGGGCGCGGGTGCAGGCGCGGGTGCGGGTGCAGGGGTTGGTATGGGTGCGGGTGCGGGTGCGGGTGTTGGTGCAGGTGTTTCTGCAGGGGTTGGCGCGGGCGCGGGTGCGGGTGTTGGTGCAGGTGTTGGTGCAGGTGTTTCTGCAGGGGTTGGTACGGGCGCGGGTGTGGGTGTTGGTGCAGTATCATTATCACTATTAGTAACTGCGACATCGGTAGCATCAACACCACTGTAATTAGCATCGGTACTGGTAGCAGCCCCCGTCACAATGTTGTAGGCAATATT
>NZ_JAUBOQ010000001.1:111281-129072 GCF_036700325.1 Microcoleus sp. Z1_B2 | reverse complement strand
GTTAATGGAAGGGTGACATCTGCTGTAGGTTGACTATTCAAAACTACTGTAAATGTAGCCTTACCTCCGGCTTCTGTGGTTGTTAAACCGCTGGTAGGATTAACAGTGATGCCTTTGCTGTCATTATCACTATTAGTAAC
This sequence comes from Microcoleus sp. Z1_B2, assembly GCF_036700325.1. NCBI lineage: Bacteria > Bacillati > Cyanobacteriota > Cyanophyceae > Oscillatoriales > Microcoleaceae > Microcoleus > Microcoleus sp. Z1_B2. The sequence goes on along the minus strand of NZ_JAUBOQ010000001.1, from coordinate 128,932 downwards.
TGCCACATCGGTAGCATCAACACCACTGTAATTAGCATCGGTACTGGTAGCAGCCCCCGTCACAATGTTGTAGGCAATATTCCCATCAACTATGCTATCCTCTATTCCGGTAACTGTGACTGTTTGGGAAGTATTCCAGTTAGCTGCGGTGAAAGTTAAACTGGGTTTGTCTACAGTACCTTCGGCGGTGTTACTGCTAGTTAATGGAAGGGTGACATCTGCTGTAGGTTGACTATTCAAAACTACTGTAAATGTAGCCTTACCTCCGGCTTCTGTTGTGGTTAATCCTGTGGTGGGTGTAACAGTGATGCCTTTGGTATCATTGTCAGCAATCGTCACACTTTGGTTAGTGGTAGTTCCTAATGCGATTCCTGTTGATGGGTTGCTAATTGTTAAAGTAGCTGTTTCTGTAGCTTCGACAAGAAAATCATCATTAACTGTAACAGTTACTTGCCCCGTCTTACTTCCATCTGGGATAGTTATTTGAGTGGGAATAGCAGTAAAATCAGCAGCGCTAGCAGTACCAGTTAATCCTAAATTAAGTGTTTGAGCGCCGACGACGTTACCTTCGGCAGTAGCGGTAAAGGTAATAGCTGTTGTCCCGGCTTCGCTGGCAGTAGTTGCGCTGGCAGTGAGGTTAACTTTCGGGGCAGGAATGGCGATATTAAAAGTAGCTGTGTCCGAAAGATTAACACCAGTATTCGCGGTACCGCCGTTATCTTGTAGTTGCACGCTAACGGTGGCAGTACCGGGTTTGCCACTGGGAGTGTAGGTCAACGTGCCATCAGTTGCTACACTGGGTTGAGCGGTAAATAAGCTATTGTCGTTGTTAGTAACGGTGTAGTTGCTAACTGTTTGAGTTGATTCATCGGCTGGGCCGAAGATAACAGTATTTGCCCAGTTGCTAACTGTTTGAATTGTGTTTGTCCAAGCTGTTAATATCGGGTTGCCAGCGTTACTGAAACTGGGTTTGTCGTTGACAGAGTTAACAGTAATAGTAAAGGTTTTAGTCGTGGAAGTATCCACACCGGCGTTAGCAGTGCCGCCGTTATCTTGCACCACAACATCAAAGGTGGAAGTGCCGAAGGCATTGGCGGCGGGGGTGTAAGTGAGGTTGCCGTTTGCGTCTATTGCGGGTGCTGTGGCAAATAAGCCAGGAGTGCCAATGTTACTAACAGCATAAGTGGCAGTTTGGGCGGATTCGTTGGCGGGGCCGGGGCTGAAGGTTGCCCAACCCGTTACTATTTGCGCCCCAGCATCTTCATTAACGGTGGGGTTGGTGGCGGTGAAGCTGGGAATGTCGTTGACTGCGGTAACGGTGATGGCTGCGGTGTTGGTGGCTGTGCTGATACCAACGTTGATGCTGGTATTGGCGGTGGCACCATCAGTACCGACGACTTGATCCCAAGCACGGAAGGTGAGGGCGTTGGTGATAGTGCCGTTGTAGTTGGCGGTTGTTGGTTGAAAGTAGATACGGGTGTTGGCATCTGCTGCCAGTAAGCGGGCGTTGGTATTGGTTACTGCACCCAAGGCGTTCCAGGTTATTCCGCCATCTGTGGTGTAAAACCAACTGCCGTTAGTCGTGTCGGTGGCAGTGAGGGCGATGCCCGTCAATGCCCCAGTGTCGGGATCGGTGATGTTTGTACCGATCGCCACAAGGCTGGAAATTAGGGTACCGACAGCACCCACCGGCGCGGGTGCCTCTTCTAGGACAGAATTGAGGGTAACAGGGGTATTGTTAGGGACGGGTGCAGTGTTGATGCTGCCGTAGATATCGTTGTTATTTGGGGTGGTGTTTGCGTTATTAGCAGCAGTATTGCCCGTGGTGCGGAGATAACCAACAACACTGACAGTGGGAGGAGTTGTTGGCATTCCCTGAGTGTTGCCTTGGGTGGTTTGTGCGGTTTGGGCTGCTGCATCCAGCACAAAAATCGCGCCTGCCAGGGCTTGGCCATTATTCGCTCCCGTGCCGCCTGTCGTGGTGTTGTTGTTGAAGGTTGTGTTTTGTAGTGTTAAACTGCCTTCCCTGACAAAAATCGCGCCACCCAATCCGGCACCGCCACCACCAGGCAGATAGGCGGAATAGCCTGTAGTCCCGCCACCTGCGCCACCGCCAAAGCCACCTGCGCCTGGGTTGTTAGTGTTAACACTCACACCGCCACCACCGCCAAAGCCACCTCTGCCACCGAAGTTAGCAGCAGCACCGCCGCCGCCACCAAAGCCACCCCAACCACCATTCAAAGAGGCTTGGTCGCCAGCAGAACCGCCGCCGCCACCGAATGCACCGTTGCCTCCGTTGGTAGTATTAAAACCGCCGCCACCACCGCCACCACCAGTACCATTACCGCCAACCGTTGCGATCCCGCCAGCACCCCCAGCACCGCCGAAAGCCCCGCCAGAACCACCACTTCCACCGTTGAAGGAGCCGGTAAAGTTACTATTGCCGTTGCCGCCAAACCCGCCGCCGCCGTTGCCGCCAAAAGCGCCTATCGCCCCAATACCGCTGTTACCGCCAAGACCGCCACCGCCGGCTAAGAATCTATTATTATTGGCGCTACTCCCGCCGATCGCCTGGTTACTGGTAAAAGTCACATTATCAATTGTCACACTGCCGTTATAGATAAATAACGCGCCACCCATGCCAGCCGCGCCGCCACCACCGCCGCTATCAATCCCGCTGCCATTTCCGCCTTGTGTCCTTCCTCCGGTAATGCTCATGTTGGAGAAACTGACGGTTCCAGACCGGATAAAGAAAGGTCGAACATCACCAGTGTCATTAATGCCGTTGTTATTGACATCGCCACTGACGGTGAAACCGCCACCAATAAACCCGATATTACTGTTAATTAGCTGATTCGGAGTCCCCGTCATCCTAACATTGGTGGTGAGGGTAATAGTGTCATCTACCCCCACCGAATTATTCGCCTGCAAAATAGCCCAACTCAGGGTATTTGCTGTCCCGCCTGTCCCATCATCGGTTGCCACCGTGACATTATAATTGAGCAACACACCGTCATAAGCTTTCATCGCCTCCCCATTAAAGGGTATTGCTGCTTCTATCTTGCCCGTTGCTGTTTCTAATTTCCAGTCGCCACCTTTAGCATCTGAACCCGTCAAGTTGTCAGAAGCTGCAATATCGGCGCCTGTTATTTCACTCAATCGTTTGACAAAATTCTTGCCAGTTTCTCCGGTGGCTACGTCGCATCCATATAATAGGATATCTCCCTTTTCAGTTAGGGCCTTTCCCCACTGTTTTAGCTGAGTATTAAAATTTTCTATATTATTCCCATTCAGTACATCTGTACCTAGTTTTAAACTGCCTTCGCTACCATGATAAACTATATGAAATGCTTCAATATCTTTTTGATTAGCTAAGGCATTAGTAATTTGTTCGATGCCGCTATATGTGTTATCTAAAACTACAATGTTGGCGACATCAGCGTTATCAATTAGGTTTTGATAGTCTTGTACTGAGGAGTCTACAAAAATTATTGGTTTGTTCATGGTAGATGACTTATTGAGTTTTACTTGGTGTTGTCAAGGTTACAGTCACAGTCAAGGTTTGCCGGTTTATTTAGCTGTCGCTACAATCGCACTAAGCTGTGTTGCAAGATTGCCTATGGTATTAGAGAGGGAGAAGGGGAGAAGAGGAGAGAGGGAGAGGATTTGACGATTTTTGATCGGGACTCGAAATATACAATTTAAATGCACAACAGCTTAGCACGACTATTTGTTGAATCTGTCCAAAAAGATAAGCCATCAAATCGCTCAAACAAGTCGGGGGGCAAAATCGTTGTTCTCGGTTTAAACTCGACTTTGGCACGCACTTGATGTAACCCTGTTGTTTTCAATTTATTATCAAATTCTGGCTCTTGATATTCAACATTCTCGAAATCATGCTCGAAAGGTTCCTCGCCCAGAAATTGATAAATCAGCGACATTTTTTTAGCCTACTTTATTGTTAAGAGGTCGTAATATCCCAGTAGAATAGATGCACTCTGTTCGCTATAAAATGCTTCTTTAAGAGCGTTATAAGCATAACCAACTAAACGCGAACCTTCACTTAATGCCTCGGTACGGCTGTATACTGTAGCCCGTTCCGCTGGATTATTAAATAACCTGGAAACATCAAAGGCGTTGCGCCGAATTAGTAGCTCAATGCTATCCATAATCCACGAGATATTTCTGACGCAGCAGATAACTTTAGCTTCAGGAAATAATTCCAGAATTAATGGCAATTTGCTACACCACAGGCGATTGGTGTCAAAGATGATTTCTTTGTCAGCTTGCGGGTGATAGTAGGCAGAAAAAATGCTGAGAATCAGTGCCCGTTTTTGTTCAGGAGAAATGAACACAGAAAACTCATTGTCTTCGCTCATGGCTTCCAACATACGCTCTACTAAACCCCCGACTCGGCTAGTCATAGCTGCGTGAAACCGGGGATTTTGCCGCCACAAAGCAGCCAGCAAGGTAGAACCTGAGCGTGGTAGTCCTGATATAAAGTGGGCTTTCACTGATATCCCGTGGGAATAGACTTTTACCATTTAGCTAAACAAACTCTACCATACTAAAGGTAGATTTTCTCTTAAATATTTTTATTTAACATTTCGCAACATAACTGTTGTGGTTTACGATATCTTTACCATCTAGACAGAGTGGGTTCACTTTGCCTATCTGTATCATTGCTTCCGGCCTCTCTCTGGCTCTGTAAAGTCGGAAAAGTCGGATCTTTTCCATGAGGAAATAATTTAGACCTCCTTCAGAGGCTGTGGGTATAAGGGTATATTTTTTAAGAGAATTTTATTTGCCCTGTTTGCCAGACAGCATTAAGGTTGACGATATCTTGAGAATCTAGACATCGCCCTTGTTAATTACTTTGGAACTTTAACCGCAGATGGTGGCGGATGTACGCGGATGGACGCAGATTAGGATACAGTTTGTTTAGTTACTTCTACATAAATATGTTCTAACCGCACTGGATAACGAGCGATTGAATCAATAGAAATCCCGTCGAACAGCAAAATAATTTCTTTTAATTCTAAACGTTCCGGCAGCCAAAAAGCCAAATCGCTACCGTAGCGGCGGGGAATGAAACTGTATTGTTTAGCGCGGGCGATGACTTCAGCTTCTTCGTCGGTTTTTACCACGATAATTTCTTGAGCCGGAATCAGTTTTTGCAACTCTTCTAAACTGCCCTCAGCTACAATACTGCCATTCTTTAAAATTCCAATTCTCTGACACAGCCGCTCAGCTTCATCCAACAAGTGAGTTGTCAGCAAAATTGTAATTCCTTCCGATTGCAAGCGCTGAATTAACTCCCAAATTTCATAGCGAGCCTCAATATCTAAACCCGTTGTCGGTTCATCTAAAATTACTAATTTAGGCTGGTGTACCAAAGCCACTGCAATATTCAAACGTCGCTGCATTCCTCCGCTCAAAGTTTCCACCGGGCTTGTAGCTCTATCTGTCAAATTTACTGCTTTCAAACAGTGTCTTACTTGATAGCGCCGCTGTTTGCGCTCTAAGCCGTAAATTTGAGCAAAAAAATTGAGGTTTTCTTCGCAGCTAAGGCTTTTGTAAAGCAAATTTTCTTGGGGCGCTACACCGATTAAGGATTTTGTAGCTTCGGAAACAGGCTCGCCATTGATGGAAACTTTGCCGCTGTCGGCATTTAGCAAATTGCATAAAATATTGATAGTTGTAGTTTTGCCCGCCCCGTTTGGCCCGAGCAAACCGTAAATTTCTCCAGCTTGAATGTGCAGTGTTAAATCTTTAAGCACTGAGCGCTCGCCGTAAGACTTATTTAGCTTTTCTATTTGCAGCACTGCTTTAATTCTCCGTATTATTTTATATATTTACGATTTTTTCGGAATTATTTAACCGCAGAGAGCGCAGAGGGCGCAGAGGAAGAGAAGAGAGAGATGAATAATTACGACATAATAATGAGATAGTTTTAAAGTCTTCTTTCTACTCTCAGCATCCTGCGGTAAGAAAGCCATCCACCTGCAATCATGGCAATAGAAAATATGAATAAATACCAAAAGTGTTCTGCAATATCAGCCAAATCTTTGCCGTCAGCCCACACGCCCATCAGCGCTTCGTTCATGTGATAAATTGGATTATACTGGGCGAGATCCAGCAGACTTTTGGGAAAGAGCGAAGTCGGTAAGAATGCGCCTCCTAAAATCAATAAAGGAACGCCGAAAGCGGCTACTAGGGAGTTGACATCTTCAGTGCGCCTCGCAAACTGGGTGCCGAGAATAAAGCCTACACCTACATAAGATACAATACTGAGCAGAATAATCGCACATCCTAACAGAATAGAGCCTTGAAATTGTGCTCCTAAAAAAGAGGCGATCGTATATACTAAAATTACCTGACCGATGCCGATGCAACTGTGAGCCAGGAAAATCCCTAAAAAGTAGGAAGTGCCGCTCAGCGGGGAAATAAACAAGCGTTTGAGGGTATGCTGTTCTCGCTCTGCTACTACTGTTGCTACGCTACCGCCGAGACAGCTAAAAAATAAAGCCGCTCCTACTAAGCTTGCAGGTGCAGCAGTTTCAAAGGCTTTTGCTGTGGTGAGATTAGCGCGTTCTTTTAAAATCAAAGCGTTAATTAGCAAGATAGAAACTGGAAAAATACTCCACAATACTAAGCTGCGTCGCCGCCTCCCCAATTCAATTAAAATCCGCTGTGCTACTGCGAGGGTTTCGTACCAGTATTTCATTTTAAATTTGTTAGCATTGTCATGGTTTGTAATCAAAAATTAAAGTTAATAGTTTATGATACAGTCATTACATAAGCTTGTCAAATAACTGTTCAAAATGTACACCATTGAATTAACATCAGGCAAGGTCGGAGATGGCAATGCCCAAGGCGTGTCAACTTAAACTTTTCCTCCGCAAGTCCTCCCGCTCACCCGGCAGTCCGCCAGGGAATGAATTCCCTGTCTAATAGCTAAAGTCCTCTGAAAGAGGACTGAAGAACTCATTAGTCCTATGCAAGAGGACTTTAGTTTTGAGGCAGGGGTTTCAACAATAGCCGGACTATTTGTTGTACGTTAAGTTGACGCCAATGGGCAATGCCGTTTCCCTAGCCCCAAAATAATCGTCCTGGTGACGATGTAAGCATCGCCCGATTAATTGTAGGGAAACGGCACTGCCGTGTCCTGATTTCGGCTAAGGGGTAAAATCAACCGCATTAGATGATGAAATTACCCTTGCGAGTGGTCTGTTGATACAACCCATCGACAACATGGCTATTGAGGAGACGGCAGTGCCGTTTCCCTACCCCAAAATAATCAATAATTATTACTTAATCGTAAAGTTCTTACCTCTGTAGCATCCTTGAAAAGAAGTTAAACTGGTGCTGTTTCTCTGTTCCAATTTAGTCACGAGGGAAGAAGTATTGCTACTTTCAGCGGTAGCGCCCCACTTGTAGATAAAGTCGCCGAGATTGTTTCCGGTTTCTTCGTAGCTGTGCTCTTCTACCGGAATTCCAGAAACTCCTGAAACAGTTTGGTTGTGGTATCCGTTAACGATGATTTTTTCGATAACTGCGCCCGGTTCTGCGGTAATGTTCCACTGCACCGGTTCATAAGCTGAAAGTGCGAGAATTATGGGCTTGTTTCGACGTTCTACTTTGACTTCGATCGCCCTTTTAGACAAATCTCGGTTCTTGTGATCCGCATTGGCTTCGTAAACGCCTATTAAATGAAGTTCTTTGTTTCCGCTTGACGAACCGATATAAGCTGAAAAATCGTCGGAACCTCCAAGCCCGCAGTTGGCGCCAGAACTAATTGGGGAAACAAAAGCTGTTTTTTCGGCTAGTTTCTGCTGCACTGCCGGTACTACCCACAATCCGGTTCCGATGCCTAAAGCACCTATCAAAGCGGCGGCGATACCGAAAGGCAGGGCATTTGTCAGGTTGCGAACAACTGGTTTGGCTGTTAGTTGAGATAGCGTTTGCTGCCAAGTTTCACCAGTTTGTCGATCGGCATTCCCGCCATCGAGACAGGCCAATAAACCTAAACTTTCCGGCTGTTCGAGCAGACTTTGAACAGTTTTCCCTTCGCCGACGTAGAGATTTCTAGTTTCGGTGTCTAAAAGCAGCCAGTAGCGATCGCCCTCGCTGAGGTTGTACTCTTGTAGGGCAGGATCGACTAAATCGTGCTGCAAAAACACCAGCCAAGCCATATTATTGCCAGTGCCGACTGTTTTGCCGTCGCTGGATATAAGTTGGTCGATGTCGGGCTCCCAGCGCCAAGCTACCCAGCGACTATCTCCTCGATAGCCGAGGGATTTTTCTAGTTGCGGATGAGCGGTTATTTCTAAGCGTTGAACTAAGTTTGACACTAGATTTCCTCCTCAAGTGCGTTAGCGAATCCCGCCCCTACGGGGGCTACGCCAACGCAGAGGATCGGGTCTAGAGCAATTTTGTTCCAATTTATTAAAACAAATATTTTGCTCATGAAGAGCCTCCGAATAATCGGGTTAATTTTGTCTTGCTAATGTTATCAGCCGGCACTTTCCCAACCACACAGGCTTAACAAAAATATGCCTGTTGAATGGTTTAGCTTGAGAACTTGGAGCTGGGGAGCACCCGCCTGGTAATAATTTTAACCTTTGCTGATAACTAATCCTGTTACGGATTAAAGCTAGCTATCTATCACTGCTTCTACCTGGTTGTCCAGTTTTAAAAGAGTGCTTAGCCGATAGCGTCTACAAGTTCTTAGCTTAACTTTTATTTGGCTACTCTGCTACAAAATATGCCGATCGCACCTAACATCAATATTATGCAGGCAAATAAATATTCCGGCTTTCTCGTGGCTGAAATATCCCTGAAAAAGAGAACGTTTCCGAGAAACCCGGTTTCTGTGATGAAAGTTCTGACCGAAAGCATTCAGGATACCCGCCACGTGATTCATCCGTCCAGAAATAAAAAACCTGTATCCGATGAAACTTGCCGAACGTATTTATCTCGCGCAAGTCAATCAAAAATCTAAAATCAAAAATCAAAAATCGATTGACACTTCGCCTATTACTAGCGGGGGCCATCAATCGCATCTCTAGTCGGCGCAACACCTCCAGGGCCAAAGGAACTCGGCGGCACTCTCGGAAGATTGAGATTGCGATTGGGAACTAAATCGCTGTTGCTGTCGCCAGCATTTCCACCCGTGGGAGACGCACTATTATTGGGGCTGGTACTCGGTGAACTTCCCGGATTGAGATTATTGGGATTGGTATTCGGCGAAGTTCCCAGATTGGGATTATTGGGAGTGGTACTCGGTGAACTTCCCGGATTGAGATTATTGGGATTGGTGGTTGGCGAAGTTCCCGGAGTCAGATTATTGGGAGTACCTGCGGGCGAAGTTCCCGGATTGACATTGTTGGGATTGTTGGGATTTGCCGTGCCAGTAGGAGTAGTTATCGGGGTGCCGACAGCATCTCTGGTGATGGCGTTGGGGTTCGGGGGAGGAGGCGGAGTGCTTGCATTGGGGTTATTTGCAGGAGCATTGCCCGCAACCGGATTCGTGTTTTGGGGAGCAGCGTTACTGCCACACAAACTGACTAAATCAAAAGTTGTGCCGCCTGGAGTTTCGATGAAGCAAACCGGCACATTTACTTGGGGGTTTGAGGCTCTGGGAAAATCGGCTGTTCCCGGCATGGGACGGCTAAAGGCAGCTTCAGCCATCAGTGGGGTCAAGGCAGCCGATAGAGCGGCGATTGTTCGCAATAATCTCATCAGCGTTTCCTCAAATGTATAATTTTATTTTCTCCAGTATTGCCCATAAATCGCCAAGTGTCGTCACTCTAAAAGCCGATCGATCTTTTTGACAACTGCTTCTTATGGGCCACCCCTGGCTGCAACATCTCGCGCCGACAGAAAGTACAGGTAGAAAAAGCCGATAAGCTAATCCGCCTTTAAATTGCCCGGTAAAATAAATTTTCACTCTTGTGGGGTGGGCATCCTGCCCGCCCTCAAAATACAATTTAAATGCACAACAGCTTAGTGCAACTGTCGCGCATCCGTTGCCCTTCTTCCTTGATATTTTTAGTAGCGAATTCGCGGGTCAACGTAAGCATTCAAAATATCAATTACAATGCTGGCAATTACAACTATTGCCGCAAAAAACACCACAATACCTTGAACAGTTGGATAATCCCGCAAGCTAATCGCTTCGTAAAGGCGATTTGCCAACCCCGGCCAAGAAAAAGTAACCTCTGTTAAAATAGCACCGCCCAACAGTGCAGCAAAAGTCAATCCTAAGACAGTAATCACCGGAATTAGTGCATTTTTCAGAGCGTGCGCCCATAAAATCTGGAATTCGGGAATGCCTCTAGCTCTAGCTGCTTCGACATAATCTGCTTGCAAAGTTTGCTTGAGATTCACTCTGACAATCCGCTCGAAAATGCCGCTCAAAAGAATCCCCAAGGTCAAACTCGGAAGTGCCAAATAATGCAAAGATGTGAGAAACTGACCAGGGTTAGCGCTCAGGAGACTGTCAATAGTGTATAGTCCTGTGTAGCCTTCGGGGGCGGGGAATGTGACAGGAAAGCGAGTTCCCAAGGGAAACCATCCCAACTGCACTGCGAAAATCAATTGCAAAACCATACCAGCCCAAAAAGCCGGCAGCGAGTAAGTGATAATGCCAAACAAACGGCCGAGAGCATCGAAAATAGTGTTAGGGCGGGATGCTGCTAAGGAACCGATACTGATGCCGACAATTAAAGCTATGGCCATGCTACAAACTGCTAATTCGACTGTAGCGGGGAAATAGTCTCCGATAATTTGCCACACGGTTTGTCCGCGAGTGGTGATGGATGTTCCCAAGTTCAGACTGAATAAGTCTTTCATGTAGTTGAGATATTGCTGCCACAGGGGTGCGTCGAGACCGAGTTGAGCTCGCATTGCTTCTTTGGCGGCTGCGGGAGCTCGTGAGCCGAGAATGGCATCTATGGGGTCGCCCGGAGTAGCCCGCAAGAGCAAAAATACTGCTGTGGTGATTGTCCACAACATTAGCGGTGCCAGAAGCAAGCGGAGAAAAATATAAGATTGTAGGGCTTTGGAACGAGACATAATATTTGGGAATTGCCAATTGGAAATTGGAAAGAGACAGTTGAGTGGATGTTACTTACATCTTGCACTATTCTCAAGAACAGGCAAGATGCCTGTTCCACAACAGATAAATTTTATTGTGGGCCGTTGCTCAGAGCAACGGCCTGAAAGGATGATTGAGAATGGTGCAATATCTCAGTTTTAGCGAAAAAGTCGATCGACTTTTTCGCAATTGGCGATTTTCCTATTCGCCCAGCAGTGATTCAAATGCAGCTTGCAAAGACTTGATATCGCCTACTCTGGCTACTAACAAGTTTTCGCTGCCGGCATCCTGCAGCCTGTGTCTCCAATACTGGATGCTATCAGAGTTGTTCATCCAGAAACTAATCACGGTGTCTACAACTCGATCGACATCCCAGCCTTGCTGAGGAGAAACTGTCTCTACGGATGCCACAAACGCATCGAGAGTGCACTTTCGGTTTGCCAAGTATTCTACACCTGACGGCTGCTGTTGTTGCAGCAATTCCTGCTGCTGGTTAAAAAATGTTAAAGTTGGAGATACGCCCAGGATTTCAAATGTATAGTTCATGTCATCCTCCAGAAGTATTATTTTGCCCAAATGTCGATCGTCCAAAAAAGCTAAAAACGCTTTACTTTGCTGGCGTTGATGAAATGCAGATGCTTCAATTATCCTCTTTGTAGTCGATCTGGATTTTGGCGGCTTATCTTATTAATAGCAAATTTTTTAACACCAGATTGTCACAGAATTTACATTTGTCCTGGGACTGTAGAAAAAATGAAAATAAAATTTTTATTAACCGGGCGTAAGGAAGAGAATTCCCACCCGCAAAAAGTGAGCTTATTTTAGATTAAAAAGTTTAGATTAAAAAATTGAATAATTGGCAATGACTGATGACAAGCAGGATGGGGAACACGGGCCTAAAGTTGCATTTTTTACGGCGTGTGACTTTTTTATCGGGAGTCTGCAGAGCGATCGCCACATTCAGACAAGTAGTGGCATGATTAATATTACAAGTTTTTAGAGTAGCGGTGGAAACCTCAGCCCCGTTTTGAGCAGTCGGCCACTGCACTTCACTATGTGTGTACAACGTTGTAACTTATATCGAGGGTGATTTTAACTGAGATATTGTACCATTCTCGCTTAACAGACCGAAAAGCCTGTTCCACCAGAAAATTCACTCTTTGTGGAACAGGCCGGAAAGCCTGTTCATAAAAAGCTTATTGAGAATGGTGCAACATTTGAGTTTAAGCGACAAACGATACACAAACCCGGTAGGTGTCAGAATATTTATGTTATTGAAAAGTCTGAGCAGTTGTGTGATGAAAAGCTCGCCCAAGATGTCACTAAGCCTAGTCTTGTTGATACCGCTGGTGGTACAAATCTCCGTAGCAGTCGGCGTGACTGGATGGCTTTCGTTTCGCAACGGCCAGAAAGCCGTCAATGACCTTGCTACTAGGTTAAGCTTGGAAGTCGCAGCCAGAACCAAAGAAAATTTCCGCAGTTTTGGGGATGTATCTCATTTATTTCTACAAATGAATACTGCTGCGATCGCCTCTGGCAACTTAGACCCGGAAGACTTGCCCAACTTAGAGCGCTATTTGTGGAACCAGACCAAGCTGAGCGATCGAAATACAACCATTTACTATGGCGACGAACAGGGCAGATTCGTCTTGCTCAAGCGAGAAGCAGAACACTTAGTATACATCAGAGACGAATCAACCGCTCCAAACCGCGAAATTTATCGCCTCGATAGCCAAGGAAATCGCACTGAGCTAATCCAAATCGTCCCCTATGACCCCCGTACTAGACCGTGGTACAAAGCTGCCAAACAGTCAGGAAAAGCCACTTGGTCTCCCATCTACCCCTTCGCAGCCTCGCCAGTTCTGGGGATTACGCCGGTGATGCCTATTTACAATGAAACAGGAAACCTGCAGGGGGTATTGGCTATTGACTTGACTCTTTCTCAAATCAGCGATTTTCTCAAAAGCATCAAAATTAGCCCGTCAGGACAAGTTTTTGCGATCGAACGCAGCGGGAAAATAGTCGCCAGTTCCACAGACGAATTGCCTTTTGTCACCGGCCAAGACGGACAGGAACGGCTGTTGGCGACTAGGAGCAAAAATTTGCTAATTCGATCGGCTTCCACATACTTACAACAACGATTTGGTAGTTTTGAACAAATTGACAGCAAAGGACAGTTTACCTTCGATATAGACGGCAAACGTCAATTCATTACCGTTGCTCCCCTGCAAGACGGCCGCGGCCTCGATTGGCTGATTGTAGTCGCAATCCCGGAAGCAGACTTTATGGAGCAAATTAACGCCAACACTCGCACAACTATCTTATTGTGCTTTTTTGCCTTGGTACTGGCGATCGTTCTCGGAATATTTACCTCTCGCTGGGTTGTCAAACCGATTACCCGATTGTTGCAAGCTTCCAAAGCTTTAACAAAAATGTCTGAGTCATCCGACTTCACTTCCGCAGAATTAAATGGCGAAGTCGAAGTTCAAGGAATCAAAGAAATCGATCTCCTAGCTCAGTCTTTCAATCAAATGGCTAGACAATTGCGATCGTCTTTTGTTGCCCTAGAACAAACCAACTCTAGTTTAGAACAGCGAGTAGCAGAGCGGACGGCAGAACTCGAAGCCGCCGAAGCAGAATTGCGGGCTTTGTTTGCAGCCATGAGCGAATTAATTATAGTTCTCGACGCCAGCGGTCGCTATTTAAAAATCGCCCCCACAAATCTTTCTCTGCTCTACAAACCCATCGAAGAATTAGTAGGCAAAACACTCACAGAGGTGTTTCCGCAAGCTACAGCCAACAATTTTATCAACCACATCCGAACAGCTTTAGATACTCAACAAACTGTCAGTATCGAGTACAATTTAACCATTGACGACCGCGAAGTTTGTTTTGCCGCCAGCATTTCACCCCTTTCCGAAGAATCCGTCATTGTGGTAGCTCGCGACATTACCGAACAGAAGCGAGCCGAATCGGCGCGACGCCACAGGCAAAAACAATTGCTCAAACAAAATACGGTTTTGGTAGAATTGGCAAGAAATAAAGCGCTGTATCGAGGCGATTTGCAAGTAGCTTTTAGGCAAATTACCGAAGCAGCTACTCATACCCTAGATGCAGAACGAGCCGGAGCTTGGTTGTACGATGAAAGCCGCTCGAAACTGCACTGTCTCGACCAATTTAGCCGCAGCAACCCGCAGCATTCCCAAGGTGCCGAACTCGCAGCAGCAGACTATCCAGCTTATTTTAAAGCTTTGGAAGAACACCGGACGATCGCAGCCGATGACGCTCTCTCAGATGTGAGAACCAGAGAATTTGTGGAATCTTACTTTTCACAAGTGGGTACTACATCAACCTTAGATGCGCCCGTGCGGCTGGGAGGACAAACAGTCGGAGTCATCTGTATCGAACAAGTGGGAACTCCTCGCAACTGGACAGTAGAAGAACAAAATTTTGCTGCTTCCCTCGCAGATTTGGTATCATTGGCGATCGAAGCCAGCGAGCGCGATCGTACACAAAGCGCTTTGCGTCAAGCAGAACAAAAATATCGTAGCATCTTTGAAAATGCCGTCGAAGGCATTTTTCAAAGAACCCCCGAAGGCCATTTCTTGAGCGTAAATCCAGCTTTAGCCCGCATCTATGGCTACGCCACTCCCGAAGAATTGACATCAAATCTCACCAACATCAAACAGCAAGCTTACGTCAATCCTCAGCAGGGCGACAAGTTTATGCGCGTGATGGAAGAATTCGGAGAAGTTTCGGGGTTTGAGTCACAAGTTTACCGCGTTGACGGCAAGGTAATTTGGATTTCCGAAAGCGCGCGTGCAGTGTGTGACGCCAACGGCCAGGTACTCTACTATGAAGGCAGCGTCGAGGATATTAGCGATCGAAAAGTCTTTGAATCCGCCTTGCAACTCGCCCTAGAAGCAGCCGAAGCCGCTTCCACCGCAAAAAGCGCATTTTTAGCAAACATGAGCCACGAACTGCGAACACCTCTGAATGCCATCATCGGCTACAGCGAAATGCTCCAAGAAGAAACCGCAGAATTGGGCTACGATGAACTCACCCCAGATTTAGACAAAATTCGCACTTCCGGCCGACACTTGCTATCGCTCATTAACGACATTCTCGACATTTCTAAAATCGAAGCCGGCCGCATGGATCTTTACTTAGAAACCTTCAACATCGCCGCCTTGATTGAAGAAGTAGCATCCACCGCCGCGCCGCTAATTGAAAAGAACGGCAACACTCTCAACTTGCACAAAATTACTAATATCGGCACGATGCACGGTGACATTACCAAAGTGCAGCAGATTTTATTAAATTTGCTGAGCAATGCCGCCAAATTCACTCAAAACGGTACAATTACCCTCACCGCCAGCCGAGAAAAAATCGCGGGCGACAGCAGCGAAGCAAAACAAGAAAACACTGCGGAACCTGCCACAATTTCTCAATCTTCAATTGCTAGTAAAGAATTTTTAGTTATTAATTGTACAGATACAGGAATTGGGATGACTCCAGAGCAGTTGCAGCACATTTTCCAACCCTTTACCCAAGCAGACGCTTCCACCACGCGCAAGTACGGCGGCACCGGTTTGGGACTAGCCATCAGCCAACGTTTTTGTCTAATGATGGGCGGCAATATTTCCGTAAAAAGTCAGGAGGGTGTTGGTTCTACTTTTACGATCTGGTTGCCAGTTAATCTGCAAAATTAGGATGGATGGCACACGCAGCATTCAATTTCAGAAAAAAAGAATGCTGGCGCACCTTACAAAAGAAGTTTCCCTAAAAAAAGGGGAATACAAACCAAGTAGGGAAACTAAAAGTAAACATAACCTTGTGTTTAGGTTTGATTTTTTACTTTTATCTTACTCATTACGGCTGTGTACTTGGGTTAGATTCTCCATTCACCACCCCCGTAGTATCTATCTGATCGGCGAAATCTTGTTTTCCAGTTTCAATAAACCATTTATACTGCTCAAGCGTTTCGGGACGAGCACTCTCCAAACACATTTTTCTCCAGCGGGATGCCTCTTTTGTATCTTTTTTTTCTTCCAGAACATCTTCTAGCAAGCAATAAGCCATCCCTCCACCGAGCTGTTTTCCTTCAATTGCTTGGTCAATAGCAACTGCTTGTCTGATTTCTTTTTCAGCCGCTTGATACTGTTTTTGTTTGAGCAGTATCCAGCCCAAGTTTAGATGTAGTTCATAATTGAGTTGAGCATCTTCTTTCCTCACCCGTTGTACTCCCATCCGCAGTAAAGTTTCAGCGGTAACTCTATCGTTTTTACTAATATAAACGCGACCTAAATTATTAAAGGCGCGAGCCTCCCCTAGATTTAACACTTTTTCATATTCCTTCCTCGCTAAATCTATAGCTCCTAAAGATTCGTAGATTTGTCCCAAGGCAATTGGAATCTCCCAATTATTGGGGTTTATTTTGGCCGCTTGCTCGTATTTGCCTTTGGCTTTTTCCAGTAAACCTCTTTCGTAGAGTTTTTTTCCTTCTCGATAGTTCCAGTCACCAATCCGAGGTAAAGAGTTATAGACTCCCACAGAAGCCAACAATAACATTGCGGTAATTCCCAAGGTTGCTTGACTGTGAAACTGGGGAGAAATATTGAGTTTTTGGAGCAGATTTTTAATCTTTTCTTGTCCTGTGTCCTGCAAGGTGTGGATTACCGTCAGAAGTAACCCTCCTTGTCCCAGCAGGCCAAAGGTCTCAGCGAAGCTGATTCCTCCCGTGGAAAAGAGTTGAACGAAGGTTGTCATATAGGCCCCTACCGCCGTCAATCCCGCGATTGTCAGCCCGTTGAACAACCAATCTAAGCGATTTGAGGGGGAAACTTCCTCCTCGGAAGTCGGTTCGAGGAACCACCACCAAGCTTCTGGGGAGGGGTGAAATGTAGCTCGCCATTCTGCTAATTTTGCTCCTCGGGCGATCGCATTGGCTTGTTGTTTCAGGAAGTTGTCTAATTCGAGTAGTTTAGCCAAACTTTCCACAGAAAGCTGGGTTTTCTCGCTGAGTGCTTCTTTGATGGCATCGCGAGTAACTAAAATATGGAGAATGGCTATTTCTGAGGGTTCAGACTTGGCCAATTTTAGGTGAGCGAGAGCATCCGTATATTGAGCTAAGGCAAATTCTAATTTCACGATCGGACTTGAATAATTAGTAGATTCCTGAAAAAAGTTTACCGCAAATTGCAGGTATATACTTTAAGAAAATTGTACCCCACAGTTGCAGCACATTTTCCAACCCTTTACCCAACCAGACGCTTCTACCACGCGCAAGTACGGCAGCACCGGTTTGGGACTAGCAATCAGCCAGCGTTTTTGCCTAATGATGGGTGGCAATATTTCCGTAAAAAGTCAGGAGGGTGTGGGTTCTACTTTTACCATCCGCTTACCTGTTAATCATTAACTAATATGGGTATTTTTGAGCTATACTTCTATTACCAAATCTCGTAGGGGCGGGTTCACCAACAATCTTTGGTTCACATCCAAAATATTCATAAACCCGCCCCCACCAAACCAATTAACCCTGATTGCAGAA
>NZ_JAUBOQ010000001.1:52415-111181 GCF_036700325.1 Microcoleus sp. Z1_B2 | reverse complement strand
CAATTTTTTGAGTATCTGCGATGGGTGAAGGCGGGTTTTTTAGTTCTGGCAATTGATGATATAAATTTGGGTGAACCCGCCCCCACCAAACCAATTAACCCTGATTGCGGAACAATTTTTTGAGTATCTGCGATGGGTGAAGGCGGGTTTTTTAGTTCTGGCAATTGATGATATAAATTTGGGTGAACCGCTCCGACAAATCTTTGAATTTCCAATTACCAATTACCTAGTCCCCATTACCTTTGAATGCTTCTCGGATCGAGAGCATCCCGCAACCCATCCCCCAATAAATTAAACGCCAAAACAGTCAAAATAATCAGTATCGCCGGAGGCCAAACCAACCAAGGCTGCAATACTAAAATTGAAGCATTAGTAGAGAGGGATAGTAAATTTCCCCAAGAAGGATCTGGCTGTTGAATTCCCAAGCCAATTAAACTCAAAACCGACTCCGCCACAATAAAACCCGGAACCGCCAAAGTAGCAGAAATAATTACATAAGTAGCAGTTTGTGGCAACACGTGGCGAACAATAATATAAATTGGATTGGCGCCCATTGCCCGCGCCGCTTGCACAAATTCTCGTTGTTTAATTGACAGTACCTGACCGCGAATTACCCGCGCCAAACCCGCCCAATTGATAAATGAAGTAATCAGCACAATCAATATAAATCGCTGAGCACTTGTCAATCCCGGCGGCAACACTGCTGCTAGCGCTACTAATAAATAAAGACCAGGAATAGTCATTAATACTTCGGCAAAGCGCATTAAGATACTGTCAATCCAACTGCCGAAATAACCCGATATTCCTCCGATTAACAATCCCAATGGAAAAGAAATTGCTATGCCAACTAAACCGATGCTGAGGCTAATTCTGCTGCCGTGTACTAAGCGGCTGAATTGATCGCGCGCTTGTTCATCCGTGCCTAAAATGTTAATTTGACCTTCTCCTGTAGTGCCAAAAAGATGCCTATCTAATGGCAAAACTCCTAAAAAATTATAGGGAGAACCTTTGACAAACAAACCGACAGCCGATGGTTTTTGCCAGTCTACAATTACCTCGCGAGCGCCGGTATTCGCATCCACTGGGCCCTGAGTTGTCGGATAAACGTGGGGCCCGATAAATCGCCCGTCTTGGGTGGTTAAATAAATCTGAGTCGGCGGCAATAATGAACCGTCTAATTGAGAGTCGTAGGGGTCGTAAGGTGCCACAAATTCGGCAAAAAGTGCGACTGTGTAAAAAATTAACAGTAGCACGGCTCCTAACCGAGCTAGAGGATTTTTTCTAAGATTTTGCCACCAGTTCATAAGTTTTTAGGTTTGAGATTTTAAGTTGGTTAGTAATCAAGACTAAAGTGCTTAAAGTTATTTGTAGAGACTTTAGTTTTTTATTGATGAACTCAGCAGCCAAAAATTAATTACTGAATAATAAAAAAATTCATAACTGAATTACTTACTACAACAATTAGACTACTTTTGTTCATCTGCGACCAAGATTATTCTAGTTTCATCTTCGGGTATTTTCCCCAATTCCTCGCCGCTAAAAGGATTGTAGAAAAACGAGCCTGTTTGGGGTGGCAATTTGGGATTGAGTACAATTTCTACTATACTTTTTACAACCCCAGTGAGCGGAATTGCCAGGATAACTCCCAACAATCCTCCCACTCTACCTCCTAACAGCAAAGCTGTGAAAATAATTACCGGGCTCAATCCGGTGAGATTGCCCATGATTCGGGGAGCTACTAAATTATCCTTGATTTGCTGGAGACCGATCGCGACTACCAACACTTGCAGCGCCAGCCACCAATCAATAAAGGCTACAATTATACTAACAGTGCCAATTCCCAAAGTTGCTCCAATAAACGGAATTATTTCCGTCAATCCTATAAACACGGCAAACAACAGAAAAAACGGAACTTGCAGCCACCAAAAAGCCAGAGTCAACGAGATGGCCATCAATAGTCCCAGCAATAACTGTCCCGATACAAATCGCTGGAGGTTTCGCTGCAAAGTCTCTGTTAAAACATAGCGAATGTCTGGGGAAAAAATACTGGTCAAACCCTGCCAAACTCTTTGCCCGTCTAGGAGCATATAAAAGGAAATCACCACAATAAAAATCAAGTCCAAAAACCAGTTAACAGTACCGACAACTAAGCCTAAACTCGTACCTGCGAGCGCCTGCACTTGTTCCTGCACTTTCGCTGATAACTGCTGCTCCAATATTTGCACGTTAAACGGCAAATTGCGCTCGGCACTCCAGGCTTGAAATTCAGCTAGCTGCAGTCGCCCCGACTCCAGCAAATCCGGGAACCTCACCCCCAACTGTCTCGCTTGGCTGAACACGGGCGGCACAATAGTTAAACCGATTACTATTACTACCACACCTGCTGTTAAATAAACCAGCCCCGCCGCTACTCCCCGAGGCAAAAATACTTGCAGTCTTTTTACTGCATAATTTAATAAAAATGCAATGAGTCCCGCTGTTACTAAAATGCTGACCAGTTCCCCAACATAACTGACAGCAGTCAGGGTAAACCATCCCGTCACTAGCATTAGTAGCCAAGTAATTAGAAACTGTTGGACGGGAGAAAAGACGCTATTCATTGTGATTTTTGTCAATTAAACTGGTACAATTTCCTGACCCGATTTGTCGGGTTCTACGAGAAACACATTAGAGTATAGATTAGCAATAATCAGTTCAAGATTAGACTAAATGCTCTCAGTATTGATAAGCTGGTGACGGCAAAACCGCTTCGGGACAGACAATGCCAGCCCGATCGACCCCACGATCGGCAATCACGCTAATATTCAGTATGCCCCAGAGACCGATCAAATTAAATGTCGATCGCACAAACTTTGAGCAAATTTAATTAAAATCGCCATTGTAGGGTGAAAGTGCGCCAGACTCACCCAAAAGGAGGAAGCGTTAATCCAGAGGCCCTCCGCTAAAATAAAGTAAATATTATCGTAATCTTTCTTTACAATATCAAAAGCACAGGCTCATACTGGCGAGAGGAACTACCGTGACTAATCAAGTTTTTTCAGAAGCCGAAGAAAAGCAACCCCTTTCCCCCGTGGAGAGCGGGCGCGAAAGGAACTCAGCAGTGGATGTAGCTGAAAGTGAAGTCTCAGACAAATCTCCCTGGCAATTCTCCGGTGAGGATGATGAACGAGAAGTGGCGCTGGAAGTTCCAGAAATTGAGGCGGAACAAGTTTGGGAACCAGAAGTAACTGAATTTGGGCCCAGCAAAGAAATCAGGTGGCCTGCCTTGTTGGCGGGCGCAGGGATTGGCGTGGCTGCAACGTTGCTAGCAGTAAAATTGACTGGGGGCAATCAGAGTTCGCCGCCTGCAGCTCCAATTCCCTCGGCAACTCAGCAGGCGATTGCTCCGACGGTGACAGTCGCGCCTGTGGAATCTGCCCAGGTGGGTGAAACTCTGCAAGCGACGGGCACCGTGGCAGCCTATGACTTGCTACCGGTGCTACCACAAGCCAACGGTTTGCAAATTAAACAGGTGTTGGTGAATGAAGGGGATGTGGTAGAAAAAGGTCAGACGATGGCGGTTTTGGACGATTCGGTGCTACGATCGCAAATTGCCGAAGCGCTGGCGGGAGTACAATCGGCCAATTCTACGGTAGAACAAGCCCAAGCTCAGGTACAGCAAGCCGAGTCAGCCCAACAAGAAGCCCAAGCAGGCGTGGCTCAAGCCCAAGCAGGCGTTGAAAAAGCCATCGCTGACGCAGCGCAAGCCAAAACAGGCGTGGGGCAGGCAAGGGCTGGTGTGGAACAAGCTAAAGCCGGTGTCACTCAAGCTAAAGCTGGCATTGCCTCCGCTCAGGCTAAATTAGATCAAGCTCAAAGAGAAGTAAATCGCACCCAAGATTTGGCGGCTCAGGGAGTAATTAGTCGGCAAGATTTGGAAAGACGCAAGACAGAGCGACAGACTGCTGTTCAAGATTTGAACAAAGCTAAAGCTGACTTGAATACAGCTTTGCAAGAACAGAATAAAGCAGCGGAAGAAGTGCAATCTTCTATTGCTAGAGTAGCTACTGCGGAAGCTAATATCAGTACGGCTAGAGCGGCCCTCGCCAGCGCTCGTGCTAAAGTGAATACGGCCGGAGCGAGTGTCAGCAGTGCCAGAGCAAATGTCGGAAATAACGCAGCAACTGTCCGCAGCAATGATGCCCAAGTCAAACAGTTACAAACTCAACTAGAACAAACAATTGTTCGAGCGCCGGATAGTGGCACTGTGGCTGAAAGAATTGGTCGAGTTGGCGATGTTTCTTCGGGAAGTCAAAAACTATTTTCGATTATTCGCGACAACAAGCTGGAACTACAATTGAAAGTACCGGAAAGTCAGGTTTCGCAAGTGCGGCCGGGAACAGCAGTGCAAATTACTTCGGATTCTGACAAGCGGATTAAGTTGTCAGGAACTGTGCGAGAAATTTCGCCGGTAGTTGACCCGCAAAATCGGCAAGCTACGGTGAAGATTGATTTGCCGACAAGCGAGTTTTTGCGATCGGGAATGTTTTTGCGCGCATCCATTTCGACGACAACGGCTCAAGGTTTGAAAGTGCCTGCTAAAGCTATTTTGCCGCAACCTGACGGCAGTTCTATGGTTTATAAACTTGTCGGGCAGGACAAGGTGCAGGCTCAAAAGGTGGAAGTTGGGGAAATTTCCGGGGGTGCGGTGGGCGATTTGACTGCTGCTAAGGTGGTGGTTAAAAAAGGTTTGAAGGCGGGCGATCGGGTGGTTGTTACTGGGACTGGTTTTCTGAAGGATGGCGCTGAGGTTAAGGTTGGTAAATAGTTATGGGTTAGGGTTATTTAGAGTTAGGGTTATTTAGAGATTATTGCCTTTTTTGACCGCAGATGAAGGCAGATAAACGCTGATGAACCCCGATAACCACTGCCAATATTTCGATTACGCACGTCTACGGGGATTGCATAATATAAAGCACAGTCAACAGTCAACAATCACGGACGGTGTAACCGGAATTCATATCAATTATGTCTTTGGTAAATATTAGCGTCTAACTGTCAGGGCATATCTGCTCGTAGCGGCAACCTCACGGTAAACGTTGCCCCTTGTCCCTCACCCGGACTTGTGGCGGTAACAGTACCGCCGTGGAGTTCTACTAAATGACGGACGATCGACAATCCTAGCCCTAATCCTGAGTCTCTGCGAGAGAAACTACTATCCGCCTGACGGAAGCGATCGAACACATAGGGGAGAAAATCAGGGTCAATGCCTTTACCAGTATCGGTAACTTGGATTTGAGCCATGCCATCAATGTAGTCTAATGCGATGTCAATTCTGCCTTCGGCTGGGGTGAA
Source organism: Microcoleus sp. Z1_B2 (assembly GCF_036700325.1). Taxonomy (NCBI): domain Bacteria; kingdom Bacillati; phylum Cyanobacteriota; class Cyanophyceae; order Oscillatoriales; family Microcoleaceae; genus Microcoleus; species Microcoleus sp. Z1_B2. The sequence goes on along the minus strand of NZ_JAUBOQ010000001.1, from coordinate 105,847 downwards.
TTTAATCGCGTTTGAAAGTAGATTCCACACCACTTGTTGTAAGCGAGTTGGATCGCCCAAAATCTTTGGTTGTAAAGGACTTAGCCTGGATTCAAGTTGAATATTTTTGGCTTCTGCTGCGAAACGAATTACCGCGATCGCATTTTCAACCAGTGGATTGAGCTCAATTTCAGAAGCATTAAGCCGAAATTGGCCGGTGGTAATCCGGGAAACGTCTAAGATGTCATCGATGAGTTGGTTTTGTGCTTTGGCGGCGCGCTCGATCGTTTTTAGCGCCTCCTGGGTTTTAGCCTCGTCAAATTTTTTCACGCGCAGCAATTGTGCCCAGCCAATCATCGCATTGAGCGGTGTCCGCAGTTCGTGAGAGAGGACGGACAAAAACTCATCTTTGACGCGGTTGGCCTCCTCAGCCGCCGCACGAGCCGATTGTTCTTGTATCCGAAGGCTGCGTTCAGTCTCTAACTGTTTTTGCTGCGTGATATCCTCGATCGCCAACAGGATCATCTGTGTATCGCCAAGCGGAGGCATTTTGCGGGCATTGAGCTGCATTATTTTATGCCCGATGTGTTCAAAGTCTTGCTCGACTTCAAAATCTTTAAACTGGGGATTACCTGCCAGAATTTCTTTGAGGAGCGATCGCAACTTGGGAATATTCCACTGTCCATTACCCAGATCGAACAATGAGCGATGCTCAGTTTGGCTCGGCATCACTTGAAACGTCTCGTAGAAAGAACGATTGGCAGTTATTGCCCGCAGGTCGAGATCTAGCACTAGCAACGGTTCCCGCACGGTTTCCACGATCGTTTCGGCGTAATTTTTCGCTTCCATCAAATGCTGGGCGCTCACTTTTAGCTCGTTGATATCCACCAACATCAGCACAGCCCCATCAATCTTGTGGTCGATCGTCCGATAAGGTCGAATATGCAGATCGTACCAACGACCGTCTCGATCTTGAACCTCCTGAACTTTCAAATTCAGCGTGCGGATCACGTCTAAAATCCATTGCTCTAAGTCCGGTACTATCAACTTGTGAGTGATGTCGCTCAAAGACCTCCCAACATCGGTAGAAATCAAGTTGAAGATGCGTTCGATTGCGGGAGTAAACCGGCGGATTCGCAGGTCGCCTCCCAGCATCAGGATCGGAATATTGATGCTGGTCAAGAGATTTTCTAAATCGTTGCTTACCTGAGTTGATTCAACATTGCGCCGCTGCAATTCGTCATTAATTGTGTTGAGTTCTTCATTGGTTGCCTGAATTTCTTCTTTCGCCGTTTCGAGTTCCTCATTCATGCTTTGCAACTCTTCGTTGCTTGACAAAATCTCTTCGTTGGCGGCTCTCAAATCTTGATTAGCTGCTTGATGTTCTTGGACGATCGCTCCAAGATGTTCTTTTGTGGTTTTCAGTTCCTGTAGCAGCCTTGCAATCTCCTGACTTTCACAGGGTGAAGGATCGGAGTTGACTCTACTATCGTCAGTATCAGCAGCAGGCATTACAGATATCGGGGACTCCTCTTGAAATAACACTAAAAAATAGTCTTTTACCACAGCGCCGGCTTGGAATGGAATCACATTAATTCTGATCTGCCGAATGATCTGGCCCTCTTTAACTTGCAAGCCTGCCCGTGCGATCGGCTGCTTCTGCTGTGAGGCTTGTTGAATTGCAGTTCGCAGTTCCACACGCAATCCTTCTTTTGCCATTCTCAGCAGGCTAAAGCTCGCCCTACCGGGGGCCGGTTCTAGGTAGGCATTCGTCTGTCCTCGAAATTGCACAATCTCGCTGGCTGTGTTAATCACGACCCCGACAGGGGCATAGTGATTCAAAACAATGCGATCGGCCTGTTTCTCCATTTCGATTTCGTCCAGCTTTTCTGTCTGCAGCGGTGGAGGGTTGAGGGGTGTCAGAGGATAGTTGTTAGCATTTAAATCCATGCTGAGCCAATGCGACAACTGTTTTTTAGTATAAATTTTGTTCTTTTTGTCGAATAGCGCAAAGAATTCTGAAAAGTCTCCCACCGTTTCCGAAGTGCCTAACAGCAAAAAGCCTGCGGGCCGAAGCCCATAGTGGAACATTGGCAGCAGTTTTTTCTGCAACGGGGGTCCCAGATAGATCAGCACGTTCCGACAGGTAATCAAATCCATCCGGGAAAAGGGCGGATCGGCGATCAGGTTTTGTCTAGCAAAGACGCAGATTTCCCGCACGGGCTTAGCGATTTGGTATCCGCCCTCGACTTGGACAAAGAAGCGATTTAGGCGTTCAGGTGAAATATCCGCGACTTGGGCCTGGGTATAAAAGCCACTGCGGGCGATCGCGATCGCACTTTCGCTGATGTCTGTGGCATAAATCTGAATCGGCAGGTTAGTAGAGCGAGCTGCTAAAAACTCTAGCAAGCAAATGGCGATCGAGTAAGCTTCTTCACCCGTGGAACAGCCGGCAATCCAAATTCGGATCGGTGTTTTCGGCGATTTATCTTGGACAATTGCGGGAAAAACATTGCTGCTTAAGGCATCAAAGGTTTCGGGATCGCGGAAAAAGCTGGTGACATGAATTAAGACATCGTGATACAGCGCGGTTACTTCTGTTGGGGTGTTTTGGAGATATTCGGCATAATTTTCAATGCGTTCGAGCTTGTAGAGTAACATCCGCCGATGTATCCGCCGCTTCAAGGTGGTTTGCTTGTAGTTAGTAAAGTCAACTCCTGTAGCCGCCCGCAGCAAACTGTAGATCGTGGCGATCGCATCTTTATTTGCGATCGCATCTTCGCTGATAGTCGATTCTGTCGCAGGCCACTCTGCAATGTAGGGATGACGGCCGATCTCTGATATTTTCTGGGCAATTTTTTCCGGTGTCAAGATAAAGTCTACCTGACCCGTAGCCACCGCAGTATTCGGCATACTGCTGACTTGTGCCGATTCTTCACATTGGGCAAAAGTAATACCGCCGGCGGCCTTAATCGCTTTTAACCCTTGGGCACCATCGCTGTCGCCCCCGGACAAAATGACGCCGATGGATTTGTTCCCCCGTTCTTCGGCGAGGGAAAACATAAAAATATCGACGGACATAAATACCCCCTTTCGTCTGCCGCGAGGCGTTAGCTTCAGCACTGATCGCTCGATGGTCATGCTGAAATTCGGGGGGATAACGTAGACCTGATTCGGTGCTATGAGCATCCCATCTGTCACCTCATGCACAGGCATCAGGGTCGATCGAGCCAGAATCACACTCAACACACTTTCCTGACTCGGCAACATATGCTGAATTATTACAAACGCCATGCCGGTATCGATCGGCAAATGGCTCAGTAATTCCATAAAGGCTTCCAATCCACCTGCAGAGGCTCCTATTGCGACTACAGGAAATAAGTCGTTTTGATTGTTTTGCTGCTTGCGAGCTTTAATACCAGCTTTAGGTGGAGATTTCTTGGAATTCTTTTTTTCAGTCATTTTTTATACCCAATTTATGCTTTTTTAAGTAAGTATTATGGTAGATTTTTATTTTTATTATATATTATAAGAAATCATAAAAGTAAGAATTAGCTATCTACCTGCGGATATATTAAAGCGCACTCGGCGTGTGCGATCGAGCGATTTTCAAATTATTATTATTATTATTATTTAGAGCCATAATATCTCCATCAATGGGGACAATCGTGAGGGTTGAAATCCCTCAGAGATTGTATTAATTGTACTCTTGAAAGTTGAGCGGGAGTAAATTTACCACATTCTGCGATCGTAGCAATTCTCTGAATGTTTGCCAGAGAGTTTATTTCCCCTAAATCCGCCAACTCATCAATCAATTTTAAAGCAGAATCTTGTCCACCTTGATGAAGCAGTGGGGCTAGGGAGAATCTTCGGGGAAATGAAATAGTACAATTAAGTATAAAAAAATCTCCTACAAAGTCCAAATTAATCTCGTTTTTATACTAACTAATTCTCAAAAATCATGCAACAGTAGCGCTCCGGGCGCATCGCCCTAGAAAAGTTATCAAAAAAAGCGACTATCTCACAGATCCGCATCGGTGCATACAGTGTTTCAGGAAACAAACCAAAAACTCATAACTGTTGCAAGATTTTGGATAATTGGTATTAGGCAGGCTGTGGCAATTAATAGCGGGATAGCTTCGCTTCACGCAAATTCGCTAGCGCCCCGTCGATACTATCTCTGGATTATTTTTGTCACTACTTCCTCACTTCTTGCTGGGGCATTTTTAGCTTGTGAGTAATTTCCAGATTATAGTCGATTAGCGCTTGCCAATATTAATCAAATTCAGCAATTAATTTCTGAACTTCTTCTGGTGTTTTCTTCTGGTGTTGAAGTTGGAGGCTGTTAATTTGCAGACACACTCTAATAACTTAATTTTTTTAATTTTCCCAAAATCCGGCACTTTTTGCTAAAATCTTAAATAAAAGTAACAAAAATATATGGGAATTGGCTGAGGGAAATTAGGGAAATCCCAGCAGCGCTGCAAAATTGGGATTCTCAAGACAGGCTGCGGGCGGGTAAGGGCTTGTGAGAAAGGGCGATTCTGCGGTGGCGCTACGGATGTTGCTGAGAAAAGTGAAGGATGGGGAGTTTATGCTGCGATCGATCGTGGCGATGGGATTGCGGCAGAGTCAAACTGCGGAAGCTTGGGCGGCGCTGTTAAAAATGATGCAGTTCGATCGCGCGATCGGAATGTGCGATCCGAAGCCGCTAACTCTTTGTCAATGTTCGGAAGCGAGGCGATGACATTTTGCACCGCCACAGTATAATAGCTCGGTTGTGCGATCGCTGCCACTGTTTCATCAATAAATACGTGGTTTTTGATGTGTATAGTATCTAGCCAACGCTTTCATTCATAGCGCAATTTTTGTACAAGTTCTCTAGCGAGGCTGAGTCGCTACTAAAGTTTTTTTTACGCCTTAATTTTAAGAGGTTAAAAGTGCGGGACAAACTTGATACAGCGGATTCCAGGTTTATAAAGTACACCCCAGAAACCGGGTTTCTTCTGGATTTCTCGCCAGAAACCGGTTTTATTCAAGAAACCCGGTTTCTCTGTACTTCACTTACCTGGAAAGTGCTGTATACTTAAGATCGCGAATTAAATAACTTACAATTTTAATTGTTATTGTGGGATGGGCCTAAGAGCCCGTCCTTTTTGGACTGGCTCTTAGGCCCATCCCACTTTCAAGAGTGGAAGTTATTTAATTCTCATTCGTTACCTCTATGCCTTGGCGCTCTTTGATTTCAAGAGTGAATTTCTCGCATATATATCACCCGTGTTCTGTCACTATTATCTTTAACAATTCTTCGTATTTACTTTTAAGCTTCGAGCGCCGCTCCCCTCAAGAGAGTCATGGCAGCTATCTGGGCCGTCTCTCAATACCGAGGCAAAAAGTCACCTATGAGCGATCGACTGACTTTAAATCGTTTTGCTAAGTCTCTTTGTGTGCCTTCTTTGTTTGGCCACGCACTTAGTATCTTCTGTAGTAAGTCAATAGAATATGCAGCTATCTCTAAATAATTTGCTTTTTTTACATCTTTCAAGTTTACCCTCTTTGTGGCGGGTTTTATCTCAAAGTGCTGTAAGTCTCGTTATTTTGTGGTGAACAGAGGCTATAAATCATAGCATCTTTTGTCGCCAATGAAACAAATTGTGCAAAAAAAAGTTTTTTGGAAAATTCGCATAATTTTTGGGAAAAAGCACTGATAGATAATTAGGGTGTAGTAGCTAAGTAAAATTAGCCCTCGCCTGTTTACCGTAAGCAGGAAAAAAACGTGGCAGTATTGACTGGTACATTGACAAATGACAATCTTATCGGCGGGCCTGAGAATGACAACATCTCAGGGCTTGAGGGCAATGACACTTTAGTTGGCTTAGAGGGCAACGACACCTTGCTAGGCGGTGCAGGAAACGACAACCTCAGTGGAGGTGGGGGCAATGACTCCCTCCTTGGCGGTGACGGGGATAACACCCTGGATGGGGGTATCGGCAATGACTTTCTGAGTGGAGGTTTCGGCAAAATTAGTCTGGCTGGTGGCGATGGAGATGACTCGCTGCAAGGCGGCGGTGGCTCTAGCATTTTAGATAGCGGTGCGGGCAATGACCGCCTCTTTGGTAGCTTCAATAGCCTCCTCTTAGGAGGAGACGGCAATGACTATCTCAGTAGCGATCGTGATAGCACCTTAGAAGGGGGTGCTGGCGATGATACGCTTGCCGGATTTGGCAGTGGGAGGGTGGCGCGAGGTGGTGCAGGCAACGATCGCTATCTCCTGCGGGATTTTAGCCAGAATCAACTGCAAATTCAGGATACAGGTGGCATCGATCGCTTAGACTTTGTTGATGATTTTGGCATCGATATCAGTACCAGTCCTACCCAGTCCCTGTCGTTGTCATTGTCATCGGGAAATATAGGCTTGACTCGACAAGGCACTAATTTACAGATTGACATCAACAAAGATGGGATCGTCAGGACTACTGATGACATTGTAATTTCCGACTTCTTCGGTGCATCGGCGACTGTCGAAGGTGTTGGCTTCATCGAAACTGTGGGCAACCTCACTGGTGCGGCAATTCTCGCTGCTAATCTCACTGAGGCTACGGCTGCACCCGGAACCAATGCAATCACTGGTACTCCCGGCGATGATAACCTCACAGGCACTGTCGGCAATGACAACATTACAGTGCTTGACGGTAATGACACCATCGCTGGCTTAGATGGCAACGATACCTTGTTTGGTGGTGCAGGAAACGACAGCCTCAGTGGAGGTGGGGGCAATGACAGCCTGCTTGGTGATGACGGCAATGACACCTTGGATGGGGGTGTCGGCAATGACTTTTTGAATGGAGGTTTCAGTGGCAAGGATAGTTTGACTGGTGGCGATGGAGATGACACGCTCCAAGGCAGCAATGACGCCTCTTCAACTTTGGATGGTGGTGCGGGTAATGACAGTCTCTTTGCTAACTTCCCAAGCCTCCTATTAGGGGGAGACGGCAATGACTATCTCAGTGGTACTGGTGGTAGCACCTTAGAAGGAGGTGCTGGCGATGATACGCTCTCTGGATTTGGCAATGTGTTGCGAGGCGGTATAGGTAACGATCGCTATCTCATGCCGGATAACGGGAAGATTCCACTTCAAATTCAGGATACAGGTGGCATCGATCGCCTAGATTTTGTTGACTTCAACGGTAATATCAGTACCAGCCCTGCCCTATCCCTGTCGTTGTCATCGGGAAATACAGGCTTGACCCGACAAGGCACTAATTTAGTGATTGACATCAATCAAGACGGGATAGTCAGGGCTGGAGAGGAGGTGGTGATTTTAGACTTCTTCGGTGCATCGGCGACTGTCGAAGGTGCTGGCTTCATCGAAACTGTGGGCAACCTCTCTGGTACTGCGATTCTCGCGGCTAATCTGACTGAGGCTACGATAGCACCCGGAACCAGTGGCATAACGGGAACAGCAGGCAACGATAACCTCACCGGCACTGCGGCTAATGACAACATCTCAGGGCTTGAGGGCAATGACACCATCAGTGGCTTAGATGGCAACGACAGCTTGCTCGGCGGCGGAGGAAACAACAGCCTCAGTGGCGGTGGCGGAAATGACAGCCTTCTTGGCGGCAATGTCGATGACACCCTGGATGGAGGTATCGGCAACGACTTTCTGGATGGAGGTTTCGCTGGCAAAGACAGTCTGGCTGGTGGCGATGGAGATGACACGCTGGTAAACGGCTTCAATTTGGATGGCGGTGCGGGTAATGACAGCCTCCTTGGCAGCTTCCAGAGCCTCATCTTAGGAGGAGATGGCAATGACTATCTCAGTGGTAGTAATGGTAGCACCTTGGAAGGGGGTGCTGGCGATGATACGCTCTATACCAACTCTGGCAATGGCAGTGTGATGCGAGGCGGTGCAGGTAACGATCTTTATCAAATCCGACAGGATCAGGGAACAAATCAAATTTCGATTCAGGATACAGGCGGTATCGATCGCCTAGACTTTGTTGATTTTAACGGTAATGTCAGTACCAGCCCTACCCTGTCACTGTCGCTGTCATCGGGAAATACAGGCTTGGCCCGCCAAGGCACGAGTTTAGCGATCGACATCAATCAAGACGGTGTAGTCAGGGCTACGGATGACATTGTAATTTCCGACTTCTTCGGTGCATCGGCGACTGTCGAAGGTGTTGGCTTCATCGAAACTGTCGGCAATCTCGCTGGTAGCGAGATTCTCGCGGCTAATTTACCAGAGGCGACTGCGGAACCCACGGCGCCAACACCTACGGCGCCAACACCCACGGCGCCAACACCCACAGCGCCAACACCCACAGCGCCAACACCCACGGCGCCGACACCCGCCGCGCCAACACCGGTTGCACTCCCACCGCTGCCACCCACACCGACACCCACACCGGTTACGACGCCCACACCGGCTACCACACCCACACCCGTTTTCACTCCCGCGCCAGCTCAGACGATCGCACTTCCGATCGCACTCACATTCACCAACCGGCCCGCACCAAGCGAATTGCCACAGATTCTCGGCACCAGCGGCAACGACGCGATCGTTGGCAGCGAAGCTAACAATATCTTGTATGGCAACCAGGGCAACGACACCGTGGGAGGCAATGGCGGCGACGACATCCTATTTGGCGGCAAAGGTGATGACGGTGTATTCGGCGATGCTGGCAACGACCTCTTGTTTGGCAACCTCGGCAACGACACCCTTGTCGGCGGCGACGGTGCAGATACCGCATTAGGTGGCAAAGCTGACGATTTGATATTTGGCGGCGCTGGTAACGATGTCCTCGCAGGCGAACTCGGCAACAATACTTTACTCGGCGACGAGGGTAGCGATACTCTGTACGGCGGTGAAAATAATGATGTGTTGTTTGGCGGTAGCGGCAACGATTTCCTCTACAGCACAAAAGGTAACGACATCTTCGTTGGTGTTGACTACACTGCTGCTAATCCTGGGCTGGGCGAAGTCGATACGCTGATTGGCGCTGAAGGCAATGATACTTTCTTGCTGGGAGATGCCACCAAGTTCTATTACAACGATGGCAACGATACCGGCACTGGCGCAGGCGACTACGCTTTGATTGTCGGTTTCAACCCCATCGAAGATATCCTCCAACTTCAAGGTGCTCCTAGCACTTATCAGTTAGGTGAGTCTCCCGCAGGATTGCCTGCTGGAACCGCTATCTTTAAGAAGACTTCGGGATCGGATGAATTGATTGCGATCGTCCAATCAGTTTCTTTCCTGGCTATTGACAGCAACTCTTTGCGCTTCGTCTAAGGGCAAAGTTCGATTCCCCTCGATCGATCGGCGGTTGAAACCGCTTCTTGTCAAACGAAGTCCCTCTCGCTTGAGACTAATAAATTTAAGTTAGATTAAGTCCTGCCTTTGGTGCAGGACTTTTTTTGTGCGGTGGATGGGCGATCGGCGATCGCAAAATGGACACAGGACTTACGCATGGGGCTCAGAAACCGGGTTTTTTACGAAAATACTTTGTTGAAACCGCTAGATTTGGTAAAAAACCCGGTTTCTTTGGTCGGAGTGCCTAAGTCCTGTTACACTCAAAATCGCCTGATCCAAATCAGAAAATAGGTGTATAATGTTTTATAGTCGTTTTTGAGCGTAATTGCTACAAAGTAAAAACAGCTAAAAAACCCTAAGCGCGGGCGTAATTCAGTGGTAGAATGTCAGCTTCCCATGCTGAACGTCGTGGGTTCGAGTCCCACCGTCCGCTTTGACTGAATTTTCATATAATTATGGAAATTAATTAGTGCTATAAATTCAATCTATGGCTTATTTCTTAACCGCTGCTTTATATAAGTTCGTTGAACTACCTGATTTTGCTGAGCTGAAAGCACCGCTACTCGATTGTTGCAACAACAACAACGTTAAAGGCACTATCTTGCTGGCCCAAGAAGGCATTAATGGCACTATTGCCGGCTCGTCCGAGGGCGTACACGCAGTGCTGGCATTCTTGCGTAGTGACCCGCGTTTTGCGGATCTGGTACACAAGGAATCTTTCTCGGAAAAAGCACCTTTTTACCGCCTGAAAATACGCTTGAAGCGCGAAATAGTCACGATGGGAGTACCGGACATTAATCCCCGCCTCATGGCGGGCAAATATGTTAAGCCTGATGAGTGGAATAAGCTGCTTGACGATCCCGATGTTGTCGTGGTTGATGTGCGTAACGATTTCGAGGTATCTATGGGTACTTTTGAAGGCGCTATTAATCCAAAAACAAAAAGCTTTTCCGAGTTACCTGAATGGGTGCGGCGGGAAACAGCTTTACGCAATAAACCCAAGGTGGCAATGTTTTGTACGGGTGGTATTCGCTGCGAGAAATCGACTGCTTTTTTGCGTAGTCAAGGTTTTGAGGAAGTCTATCATCTCGAAGGCGGAATTTTAAAATATTTGGAAACGGTGCCGGAAGCAGAAAGTCGTTGGGAAGGTGAATGTTTTGTCTTTGATGAACGGGTTTCTGTTGGTCAGGACTTAAAGCCGGGTAACTATGAACTTTGTCGCGGTTGTCGTCACCCGATTAGTCAGGAAGATAAGGCTTCTGAATTATTTGTACTTGGTGTGAGTTGTCCTCATTGTCATGACTCAAAAACAGAAACCAAAAAACAAGCTTTATATGAACGTCAACGTCAGATTGAGCTTGCTAAGCGTCGCAACCAAGTACATATAGGCGCGCGCTACGATGGGAAGGAAAAAGTAGATGAAGCCTGCGACTAATATAGCAATCCTAAATGAGTCGTAAATTTTTTACCCCACCCCAGCCCTCCCCTTACCAAGGGGAGGGAGTTAGAAATTCACAAATGATTTAGGATTGCTATAGTATTAAAACTAAAGTCCAAGAAACCCGGTTTCTACGAAAAATCTTGTTTGGCGACGAGAAATATCGAAAGAAACCGGGTTTCTGACCCGAAAAACCCGATCGCGCGATCGACTAAACATATAACATGTCAGCAACATACCCGATTTTGTATTCCTTTCGCCGCTGTCCCTATGCTATGCGCGCGCGCTTGGCCTTGATGGTTAGCAATCGGGTGTGTGAGTTGCGGGAAGTTGTTTTGCGAGACAAACCACCAGAGATGTTGGAGGTATCTGCCAAAGGTACTGTACCAATATTGATTGATATTGACGGGCGTGTACTCGATCAAAGTATCGATATCATGTTGTGGGCATTGAGACAACACGATCCTGAAAAATGGTTGATGCCACAGCAAGGTTCTGTTACAGAAATGCTGGAACTAATTGCTCTATTTGATGATAGGTTTAAATATCATCTTGACCGTTATAAGTACCCGGATCGTTATCCCGGTGTTGATGCCCAAGTACATCGTTATGAAGGTTCTTTATATCTGGGCCGACTAAATGCACAGTTAAGCGCGACTAAATATTTATTTGGTAACAATGTAGCATTGGCTGATATGGCGATCGCACCTTTTGTGCGTCAATTTGCTCATACTGATCAAACTTGGTTCAACCAACAGCCTTGGCCTGGGCTACAAGCTTGGTTAGCAGGGTTCACAGAGTCGGAAATTTATAGCAGTGTTATGCAGAAATATCCGAAATGGGAATCAGGTAATCTAGGCGTTATTTTTCCTTCCTCGTAATTAGTTATTCAGGACTTAGGCACTAAAGGGCGTTGAATCAAGGGTTTGAGATTGTTTCACTACGTTTTCTGCGAACAGAAAATCGTAGTAGGTGCGTCAGTCCTATTATACTTATTCGCTGTCAGCATATTTATTCAATGCCCAAAATGTTAGTTACCATGCTAAACTTATTGTTTTCCGAATGCCAGATTGACCGAAAGCATCGAGGATACCCGCCACGTGATTCATTCCTTCGGAGACTCAAGACGGAGAAATCAAAAACGTGTATCCGATGAAACTTGCCGAACGTATTTATCCGTGGTGTCAATGCTTCAAATCTAAAATCTAAAATCTAAAATCTAAAATCGATTGACTGTCATTTGACTAGAAAAGTGACGGCGGCAAAAATCGCATTTTGCTAAAATTTTTAACGGAAAAGGATTTACTGTATTCTAGTAAGTATTGTCAGGCTGAAATTATGATTGATGTTGGTTCATTAGTTCGATCGCCCAGAAACGATTTGGGAGTCGGAAAAGTTGTCGAGGTATCGCGTATCGAGGCGGTAGTTGAATATTTTTGCTCAGTTAAAAATCGCATCCGCAAAACCGTGCCCTTAAGTCTACTGCAAGAAGCCCGACTTCAACGCCAAACCCGCTGCTACCTCTGGAGTACAACTCAGGAAAGATGGATAATTGGGCGAGTTTATGATTGGGATGAAGATAAATTAGAGTACGAAATTGACCTCCCCGACAGCCAAAGTTTGCAAGCTGTTGAAACCGAACTTTACGTTCGCTGCAATATCCCGATCGCCGATCCGATCGACATTTTAGCAGTCAAAGGCCAAGAAACGCCGTATTTTCACGATCGCCGATTGGCATTTGTTCAATCTGCGATCGAACAGCGGGCCGTCAGCCGCGGCATGACAGGTTTAATTTCTGCTAACATAGACCTCTATCCGCACCAAGTTGAAGTCGTCCGGCGCGTCCTAGAAGACCCAATCGTGCGCTATTTATTGGCAGACGAACCAGGACTCGGAAAAACAGTAGAAGCCGGGACAATTCTCCGCCAATTTCTGCTAGATGAACCCAACGGACGCGCTGTGGTACTCGTTCCGAAATACTTGCTCGAACAGTGGCGGCAGGAGTTGGAAAATAAATTCTATTTGTCTCATTTTGCTGACAGAGTGCAGCTTGCTGCTGTTAGCGACATCAATCAAATTAGCCGCAATGCTAATCTAGATTTTCTGATTGTGGATGAAGCGCATGATGTGGCGGCAATGGCACATTCGAGCGATCGTACTCAGCAGCAGTCCTTTGAACTCTGTCAGAAACTAGCTCAGAAAAGCAAAAATGTATTGTTATTATCTGCAACGCCAGTTATCGGCCATGAGCAAGATTTTCTAACGATGCTGCACTTGTTAGATCCGACAACTTACCGTCTTGATGACCTGGAAAGCTTTAAGGAACAGGTGCAAAACCGTCAAGAAATCGGCCGCGCTTTGCTGGATTTCCGAGAAAATGCCAAGCCTGCTGTTTTGCAAACAAAACTCGCTCAACTTCGCACTATTTTTGCCAAAGATGATTATTTAATCGGATTGGCAACTGAGTTAGAAAGTTGTTTGAAAACTAAAGAAACCGCAGAACAGGCTCGCCTTGTCCAAGCTATTCGTACTCACGTTAGAGATACCTACCGCCTGCATCGTCGCATCCTTCGCAACCGCCGGGATGCGGTTGAAGATGTGATTTTCGATCGAGATTCTGTCCCCAAAACTGAGTACGATCTGAATGATGAACAGTGGTCGGAAATTCAAAGCGTACTCGATAAATGGCGCACAGTCGCTCCCAAGTCGAGCGAATATCAGAGAATTTTTCTGCTGTTTTTCCGCGCTTCTGGTACTTGGCTGAATGTTTTAGAACGGGTTGTCAAAGCTCGCTTGCAGAAAAAATCGACTCCTGAACTCGATCGCGAATTTGGACAAAATGACACGGCAATTTTGACCAAAACGGAGCTGTTTCCCGAAGAAAGGGAAATGCTGGAAACCTTGCTCAATACCCTGGAAAAGCCCCAGGAAGGACTCGATCGACTGAGTTTGTTACGAATCGCCATTCTCCGATTTTTGGCAGTTGCTTTGAAGGTTCCGCGCGAGTATCACAGCAAACCTCGCGATTTGCTGTCGAGAATTCAACAGCAAATTAAACGGCCGATTCCGGGCGAACGTTTCCCGAAAATTGTGATTTTTACCAGTTTTACTGCAACTTGTAAAGAGATTGCGGAAAATTTAGCTAAAATCTTTGGTAAAAATGCGATCGCCAGCCATGACACGAGCAAATCGGCTGATGATGTTGAGGCTAGTCTCAAGCGGTTTAAGACTGAACCCCATTGTTTTATCTTAGTGTGCGATCGATCGGCTGAAGCAGGGGTAAATCTGCAATTGACAGATTGGTTAGTTCACTTCGATTTGCCGTGGTTTCCCAACCAGTTAGAACAAAGACTCGGCAGAGTCGATCGCATTGGCAGCAAAATGGGAGTGCAATTTTGTTTGTTTGCAGGCCCGGATTTGCCGGAGAGTCCCCACGAAGCTTGGTTTCAAGTTTTAAAAGATGGGTTTGATATCTTCAACAAATCTATTGCCAGCCTTCAGTTTTATGCTGAGGAAAAACTTCTCAAACTAGAAGAAAAGTTGTTTGCTGAGGGAGGCAAGGGCTTATCCAGCGAAATTGAAGCGATTAAAACAGAAATCGAACAAGAGAAAATCAAAATTGACGAACAGTACGTTCTCGATGAAATTGATATTCTTGATGACAGCGCATCTCAGTATTTTGAATCTCTCGATAACTGCGATGCTAAGCATAAAGAAATGCAGCGGGCTACTGAAGGTTGGTTGTGTCAAGCTCTTCACTTCAAACAAATCGAACATCCGAGTGTATCGGGGTTGATGCGCTATAAACCTACTCAAAAAACGTTAATTCCCTCGAAGGATTTGATGACCAGATTGGTTCCTTATTGCCAGCAATATGGTAGTTACAATCGCCGTATTGCTCATCAGAATGCGGATGTCGCTCTTTACCGCATTGGTGAGGGATTGATCGATGCAATTAGCTCTTATATTCGCTGGGACGATCGCGGTCAAGCTTTTGCCATGTGGCGGCATGATGAAAGTTGGGATGCTGCACCTGGAAAGGAGTGGTTCGGCTTCCAGTTTAATTATTCCATCCAGACTGATGTGCAGCCGGCAGAGCAAGTTTTGCAAGCACAAAATATCGAAAATTACAATTTGAAAGCTTTGCAGCGCCGCGCTGATGCTTTGTTTATCCCAATTTTTGAAACTGTGTTTGTAGATGCTCGCAGCGAGCAGATGTCTCTGGTGGAAGATGCGGAAAATCTAGCGATTTTGCAGCGGGATTATAAGGGAAAAGGCGGGCCGAATCGGGATTACAATTTGTCGAAAAATCGCACGTCGCTGATTGACAGTTTTGTCGATCCGCTAGAATGGGATGATTTTTGTCAAAAGGGGCGGGTGGTATCTGAGGAGTTGCTGCGCGGGCGATCGGCTTTTGTGGAAATGTGCAATAGTTTCGCTGTTACTGCTGCTATCCAACTCGAAAACCGGGTGAATCAATTGCAGTTGCGCTTGAATCGACTTTCTAAATCCGAACAACTTTTAGCATCGGTTTTAGCTGATGAAATCAAAACGGAAAGTTTGTTGAGTCAAGCGGTTTTAGCTGGTATTCGCCGCCCGCACATGACTCTTGAGTCTGTTGGGTTTATTGTGATTTCTGGGCGTCCTCCTGCTGCTGTAAAGTCGGAGGATGAAGGATAATTTGTTTGGGAGGGCGATCGCTCTTTTTGGGGCGATTCCCTTCGGGATAGCTTCGCTTCACGCTTTTTTTGAACTGCAGATGCAGGCGGATAAACGCGGATGGACGCAGATGAAGGAAGGGGCGATCGGTTTTATCTAATACCAATTTTGTATGAGTCTGCACATATCTCGATCCCCCCTTTGTAGGGGCGGTGCTACCCCTACTCCCCGTGCCCGCCCCTACATAGGGTGGGACAAGATTCTTCTCGAAGTCAACCCCTACTCTCCAACAATCAGGGGGAGTAGGGGGTATGCGAGGGGGATCGAGATATGTGCAACTTCACATTAAATTGGTATAAACTGCAGAAGTGACAGCAATTTTTAGGCGATGGGACTGCAAAAATGGTAAGATAAAAGGAGTAGTAATAAGTAGCAGTTATTTAGTAAAAAGCCACGCTTCGGCCTGACATTAAAGCGCGTCGATCGCATGGCAATTTAACCGCACAGCCAAAATGAAGAAGTCTCCGATAAAAATTCTGCTCGTAGAGGACGATGGAGGGCTGAGTGCAACACTGGCAAATGTGTTGGAAGCAAATCATTACGGCTTCGATCGGGCAAATGACGGACAAGTTGGCCTAGAGTTGGCAGCAGCAATTGAGTACGATCTAATTGTGTTAGACGTGCAGGTTCCCAAACTCGATGGAATTAGTCTATGTCGGCAATTGCGATCGCAAGGCTACTGCAAACCGATCCTGTTAATGACGGCAAAGGATTCAGATGCTGAGGTGGTGGCTCTTTTAGATGCGGGAGCCGATGATTACATCAGCAAGCCTTTTGCTACGGAAGTATTACTGGCAAGAATCCGAACTTTGTTGCGACGCAGTAAAGCACTTTCCCCAGGAGGTTTTACTCCGAATTCAGCGGCTAATACATTGACTTGGGGAGAGCTTTGTTTAGATTTAGAGTCTGGTAGAGTGACGTTTTGCGAAGAAATAATTTCACTGACACCGACAGAATATAATCTGCTGGAATTATTACTGCGGAATCCCGATCGCATTTTTAGCCGCCATGCTATTTTGGATCGTCTGTGGGGATTTGACGACGCACCAACAGATCGCGCCATTATCACTCATATTAAGGATGTCAGAAAGAAACTGAAGGCAGGCGGTTTAACTGAAGAAATCATCGAAACAGTTTATGGCATGGGCTATCGACTGAAACCTTACCCCCAATCTGCGTCGTCTTGTTCAAATAATCCTGGGAGCGATCGCACTCACAAACATCAATTTCGCGGGGTAGATAAGTCTGAGAGCGACAAAGTTTTAGAGCGGTTTCGGGGAAGCTTCAACCAACAAGTTGCTGTATTGGAGCAGGCAAAAACGGATTTATTAGCCGGAAAGTTAGAGACTGAATTACAGCAAGTGGCTAAACATGAAGCTCATAAATTGGTCGGTTCTCTGGGGTCTTTTGGTTATCCCGAAGGATCGAAATTTGCACGCTATGCAGAGAATTTGCTCATAAACGATCGCTCTTTGACTGCTGAGGAAATTACTCGATTCTCGGAATTGGTGACAGGATTACAGCAGGAATTAGCCAAAACACCTATTAGAGCAACGGCTGCACCAGTTTCTAATATTTCAATTTTTAACTATCGGGTTTTGGTAGTTGATGATGATGCTGCATTAACGGAGCGATTGAAAGTAGAATCCGAAACTTGGGGATTTCGGATCAAAATTGCGCCGAATATTACTGCAGCCCGATCGCGTCTTGCTCTGTCAATGCCGGATGTGATGTTACTTGATTTAAGTTTTGCAGAGACAGAGGAAGATGGATTGACGCTACTGCGAGAACTGACCGAGCGATCGCCTAACCTGCCTATAATTGTCTTTACCGGACGAGATAGTCTTCCCGATCGCTTAGCTGTATCGCGCTTAGGTGCTAAGCAATTTCTCCACAAACCTGCAACCACCGAGCAAATTTTTCGAGCGATTTCCCGTGTTTTACCCACTCCCAAAACTTCTGAAGCCAAAGTCTTAATCGTAGATGATGACCCTGTGATCCTGGTTACATTATCAGCGTTACTGACTCCTTGGGGAATTGAGGTGACAACCCTCAAAGAACCACAGCAATTTTGGGATGTGTTAATTAGCACAGAGCCCGATTTAATAGTGCTGGATCTAGAAATGCCGATCGTCAGCGGCTTAGAATTGTGTCAAGTCGTTCGACAAGATATCCAATGGGAAAATTTACCGATTTTGGTGGTGACAGCCCATACCGAGCCAGAATCTCTGCAACAAGCCTTTGCAGCGGGAGCCGATGATTTTATTACCAAGCCGGTACTAGGGCCTGAATTAGTCACGCGGGTACTCAGCCGAATCAGGCGCAGTCGTCCTTTACTTAAACCGAGAAATATAGGACTTACGCATAGCCTGAATATATAGTCTTTTGTAGGGGCAAACCCCCCGTGGTTGCCCCCATACCTGGGATGATTGCGTAAGTCCTCAAATACTTAAATATAACTTATCCACGAAGGCTAAAAACCCAGTTTCTGCCTCAATCTAAAAAATTTAATTAATTAAGTAGATCGATGATAGAACCTACTGATGAAAATTATGGGAAAGGGCAAGAACAGCCACAGCAAATCCTGGCTAAAACAGCACTTTCTCCCTCCGAATCCCTCAAACTAGAAGATATTCTCAACACTACGGTAACGGATCTCAGAAACATTCTGCAATGCGATCGCGTAATTATCTTCCAATTTGCTCCCGACTGGAGCCCAAAAGTGGTCGTAGAGTCAGTTGGTTCAGAATGGACACCAATCTTATCCACTCAGATACAGGAGCCTTGCTTGGTTGAAAGCTATATCGAATCCTTCAAACAAGGCTTATTCACATCTAAATCAGATATTTATACTGCCGGAATTGATACTTGTCACCCGGACTTCCTGGCCAATTTTCAAGTTAGAGCTAACCTGGTTATTCCTATCCTTAAGGGAGAAGAACTTTGGGGATTATTGATTGCCCATCACTGTGCAGCACCTCGCGAATGGCAAGCATCAGAAATTGAACTCATGGGACAGCTAGCAACTCAAGCTGGAATTGCCATTCAGCAAGCTGATTTATTTGAGCAAGTACAAATGGAAGTGAGAGAGCGCCAACAAGCAGAAATTGCTCTACAACAACTCCATACTGAACTCGAACAACGAGTCATAGAACGGACGGCAGAACTCACTGAAGTCAACCATAGCTGCCAACAATATATCAATCAAGTTGAAGACCTCTATAATAATGCTCCCTGTGGCTATCATTCCCTAGATGCTGCAGGAACAATAATTATGATTAATGATACGGAACTGAAGTGGTTAGGCTATACCAGCGATGAAATTGTATACAAAACTAAATATGTTGATTTAATGACACTTGAAAGTAAAAATATTTTTCATCAAAACTTTCCCTTATTTAAAAAACAAGGCTGGATCGAGAATGTAGAGTTTCAGATGTTGAAGAAAAACGGAACACCCATGTGGTTCAACTTAAATGCTACAGCAATTTATGATGAAGCAGGTAACTTCATGATGAGTCGTTCTAGCGTATTTGATATCACCGATCGCAAACGGACTGAAGAAGCATTCCGCCAATATGAACGCATCGTCTTCAATACAACAGATGGGATTGTGTTGATGGATCGCAACTATATTTATCAAATAGTCAATCAAGCTTATTTGACTTGGTGCAACAAATCTGAAAGCGAAGTTATCGGAAATTATGTTAGGAATATCCTGGATGCAGATGTGTTCGATAATATGATAAAACCTCGGTTAGACAGATGTTTGGATGGCGAAACAATTCAGTATGAAAACTGGTTTACTTCTCCCAATTTAGTCAGGCAATTTTTGAGCGTTACTTATACACCTTTACGTGATACAGGCGAAAATATTGTCGGGATAATCGTTATTCTGCGCGATCTGACTAAACTTAAACAAGCCGAACAAATGCTGGAGCTTCAGGCTGTCATTACCCGCAACATGGCGGAAGGCATTTGTTTAGTAAGAGCAGATAATGCAGTTATTGTCTATGCCAATCCTAAATTTGAGCAGATGTTTGGCTATGACTCTGGCGAACTCAACGGTCACCACGTTTCGATTCTCAACTATGCCACCGAATCGGTCAGCCCTGAAGAGGTAAATCAAGCCATTCGATCTGCTGTTTTACAAAGGGGTGAATTTAGTTATGAAGTCCAGAATGTCAAGAAAGATGGGACTCCATTTTGGTGTAGTGCAACTTGCTCTGCATTCAATCATTCCGACTATGGCGATGTTCTGGTGGCCGTTCATCAAGATATCACAGTAGCGAAGCACCTGGAAGAAGTTCGACAAGAGGCGGAAGCAGCCTTACTACAGAAATCCCGAAAGGAAAATTTGCTCTGGAGGATTACTCAAGGGATTCGCCAATCTTTGGATCTGAATGCGGTTCTAAATACTGCTGTTACTGAAATCAGGCAGACATTACAAACCGATCGCACTGCCATTTACCGCTTTAATCCTGATTGGAGTGGTGATTTTGTTGTGGAGTCAGTTGGTGAGGATTGGGTACAACTGATAGGAAGCGATCTTCAAAAAAATTGTGCAGATACCTATCTGCAAGAAACTCACGGCGGTCGATTCCGAAATAATGAAAGTTTTGTGGTTAATAATATTTACTGCGCTGAAATTCAACCATGTCATATCGAGCTAGTGGAACAATTGCAAGCAAAAAGTTATGCAGTTTTTCCGATATTTTTGAGAGAAAATCTCTGGGGTTTGTTAGCTATTTACCAAAATACGGCACCTCGTCAATGGCAATCGTGGGAAATAGAATTACTTGAACAGATTGCCAGCCAATTGTCGATCGCCATTCAGCAATCCAAACTCTACCGACAACTTCAGGTCGAACTGCAAGAACGTCAGCAAGCCGAAGCCACGATCCGAGAAGCCGAACGACGCTGGCGATCGCTCTTGGATAACGTGCAGTTGATTGTTGTCGGACTTGATATAGAGGCAAATGTCAATTATGTCAATCCTTTCTTCTTAAAAATTACGGGATATACTAACCTAGAAGTTATCGGAAAAAATTGGTTTGAAAACTTCTTACCCGGTTCTCTTCAAGAATCAGTTAAAATTGTTTTTTCGGAAGTTTTAGGCCATAAATTTCATCCTTATTATCAAAATTTTATCTTGACAAAATCTGGTGAAGAACGGTTCATTGCTTGGAACAATACCATGCTGCAAGATTCAGAGGGAAACATCATTGGAACTATCAGCATTGGGGAAGATATTACCGAACGACAAAAGCTCGAACACATTAAAAATGAGTTTATTGGCATTGTCAGCCATGAACTTCGCACTCCTTTGACAGGAATTCAAATGTCCTTGGGACTAATAAAAAGTGGGGTTTATGATAAAAAGCCGGAAAAATCTAGACGCATGATTGAAATCGCCCTCCTCGATACCAATCGTTTAGTGAACCTGGTTAATGATATTTTAGATTTGGAGCGCCTAGACTCCGGGCGGGCAATTGTGGAAAAAACCGTTTGCAAAGCTGCCGATTTGATGCAGCAAGCGGTAGATAGCACTCAGGCGATCGCTACTCAACAGCAGATATCATTAATCGTTACCCCCACGGATGCAGAAGTCTGGGCAACAGGAGATGCGATCGTCCAAACCTTAACAAATTTGCTCAGTAATGCGATTAAATTCTCACCTGCCGATTCCACAATTCATCTGAGTGCCGAAAACCAGACAGACTTTGTGCTTTTCCAAGTTAGCGATCGCGGGCGAGGCATTCCTGCAGATAAACTAGAACTCATTTTTGGGCGATTTCAGCAAGTCGATGCCTCCGACTCCCGTGAAAAAGGAGGCACAGGTTTAGGTTTAGCAATCTGTCGCAGTATAGTGGAGCGGCATGGTGGCAAAATCTGGGCCGAAAGTATCTTAGGTGAAGGCAGCACATTTTGCTTCACCCTACCCTTAGCCACAGTTGAATAACGCTTAGATTCATCTGTACCGTCAATCCCAAATCCAAAATCTGCAATCCCAAATCCGATGACACACAGACAAATTCTAGTTGTTGACGATGAAGAACACCTTCGGGAACTTGTGCAAGCCTGCTTAGAAGATTTAGGCGGATGGAAAACAGTGGGGGCACGATCGGGAGAGGAATGTTTACAAATACTGCAAACAGAACAACCCAATGCTATTTTGCTGGATGTATCTATGCCGGGAATGGATGGGTTTGCTGTGTACGAGATCCTCCAATCCGATCCGATTACTCGATCGATTCCAGTGATTCTGCTGACAGCGAAAGTTTTGCCCAGCGATCGGGCTAAATTTGCCCAAATGGCGGTAGCTGGGGTAATTGCCAAACCCATCCAACCCATCACTTTGACGGAAGAAGTAGCAGAGATTTTGGGATGGAATGAATAAATTTTACCAGTTTTGTAAATTTTTGTAACAAGAACGGAATCTTTACCAATTCCTTACCGTTGCTATTTAGTCTCCTGTTATTCAGCTAACAGTTCTTTGCATTAGGAGGAGACTCGATGAATGCTTTTCAGGTTTTGAATGATATAAATCAGGATCTCGCAGATTCATTTTCCGGTTTGCCCACTGCTTGTCAGCAATCCACGCTTGGGATTGCTCATACAGAGGAAACACCGATCGCAGGCATTAAAGTTCAAGAAAAGGATGCGACACTTATCGTTAAAGTTCACATCTCTGACATTCATCTTGTCAAATTGAATCTCCAAATCACTCCAGAAACTGTTTTAATCCAAGGTCAACCTACCGAATCGGCTGTAGTAGAAGGTTATTTCCTTCCTAGTGGATTTCAAAGTCTCATTCCGTTGCCCCACCGCCTACATCCTGAAATCTATGCGGCTGAAATAGACCAGGATGGTTTAATACTTCAGATTGCTAAAGAGTTGAGAGTTGAGCAATCCGAAGTTCGGATTCAACTCTCAAATACACATCTTTGAGCGATTGCTTAAAGATGGGTATTTGACACCCAATTGGCAACCGAAAGATTGATTTTTAATCAACCCAAATAAAATGAACACTTTGCAATTAGCTAATTATGATGGCAGTCTCCTGCCCGAAAACAAGATGAAAGGGAAGCAAATTCTCATCGTTGACGACCAAGAACACCTCCGCGAACTGATACAGTTGTGCCTGGAAGACATCGGGGGATGGAACACGCTGGTGGCCGAATCAGGACAAGAATGTTTACAAATCCTACAAACAGAACGACCTAATGCTATTTTGCTGGATATATCAATGCCCGGAATGGATGGGTTTGCTGTGTACCAGATCCTCCAATCCGATCCGATTACTCGATCGATTCCAGTGATTCTGCTGACAGCAAGAGTGATGTCAAGCGATATGGCTGAATTTGCCAAAATGGGCGTTGCTGGGGTAATTCGCAAACCATTTGAAGTCACCACCCTGCCGGGAAAAGTGGCAGAGATTTTGGGATGGGATGATTGACACTCCCCGGTATGGCAGACGCAGGATTTTTAAGACTTTAACTCTAAATTCATAGAGTTGCTGCTTCAATCGATAGTTTAAAGGTGAAATTCCATCGCACAGGCGTGACGCCCGTGCCACGATGGAGGCGGATGAATATAATAAAAGAGCTCTCGCACTTGCGGGCTAAACCTCTTCAAAAATCGCGCCTCGCTGCTGTAGATTCACCTGTATCTCCTCATCGATTCCTGAATTGTTCCCGAATCTGGCTGACTCGACATTCGCACCACTGAAATTAGTATTTGTTAAGTTCACTTCCAGCAGATTTGCGCCGCTCAAATTAGCACCGCTGAGGTTAGCTAAAGCTAGACTTGCTTTGTGCAAATCTGCACCGCTTAAATCAGCATTTCCTAAGAAAGCCCCACTCAAATCTGCACCGCCGAATTTGGCATTTTGCAGGTTGGCGTCGCTGAAATCGGCATCGTTTAAGGTTGCACCCCGGAAATTTGCCCGATCGAGATTTGCGCTGCTAAAATCCACTGCACTTAAAGTAGTTCCGCGCAAGCTGCTACCCGCGAAATCAAGTGCTGGATTGAGATTGGCGATTTTTGCCAACTCTACAAAGTTGTCGGTTTCAGCGGAAATAATGCGATCGACCATTTCCTGCAATTGGGATTCAGCTTCCGGCACAATTTCCCCTTCGCGCGGTTCAACCGGAGGCAAATTGTAGGACAATAGCGCCCAACTGAGGGCAGGTTGGAGTTTATTTGCTTGCAGGTATATAGTCAGGATTCTTTCTAAAACCGAATGTTGATTTGGCGTGATCTCGTGCGGCCACAAACCCTCCGCATCTGTGAGATTAATATCTTCTTTAGCAACTTCAAAAGCCGCTGCCATCCGAAATTCTTTGGCAGTAATTTCTCCCAGCTTAGCGCTTTTTAGCAAACCTTTTAATACTGATTTGCCCTGTTCCACTGCAAAAATCCAAGCTGGGGTTGTATCATCGCTGATTGTGGAAACGTGACAAAATATGCTCTCTGTCTCCTTAATTTTTTCCAAATCCTCGCCGCCCTGAACTTCCCGCTGACTTTCGGTTACTAAATTTTCTGTACTGCTTGGAATTGGCAGGGTTTCTTCTATTGGCAAAAGCTTGAAAGAACCGACTAACTGACGTGAGGCTACGGGTATTTCGCAGTTTTCTAGATAGAGTTTGAGCGTCCCGCCTTGCAGACCAAATTTGACGCGACCACCTAGCAGGGGTTCCCAATGCTCGTTAAAATTCAGGCTCAAGTGAATGTCGAGCTGCTGGGTTTGGGGTGCAACCGATGGAACTGGAATTGCTTCAAATTGCATCCACAAGCAATCTGGGTATTTGTTGTGAGACTCTAGCGATCGCATATCGGGTAGAATTGCTGGCACTACCAGCCTGTAATTGATATTTAAATTAGTTTATCATCTCTATTTTATCACAACACAGCTTTTTTTCGTGGATAAAATTGTAAATTTTGTTTAATTTCCTCCGCCCTTCATTGGTTTTGCTGAATTTGACTTTTTACCCAATTCCGAAATGCTTTTACTAATTCCAAATAGTCCATTGTTTCTGCTTGTTCCAAAAATCTGACAATCTCTAAAACAGCCACGCTGGGAAATGCTAAACTGAGTTCGCCCTCAACGTATTCTCCATTTTCTAATCTGTTGATTCTGAGTCGAGATCCATTATAAATCCAAACTTCCGGCACTCCCAGATCCCTATAAACCTGCAAGGTATTTTCCGAACGGCTGGTAATATCAATTTCCACCACTAAATCCGGCGGCGGATCTTGACTCAGGTCAATTCTTTTTTTGCCTTTAACTGCACTAATATTCTGGATGTAAAAACATTCATCCGGTTCTGCACCGCTAAGTTCAGGACGCTTGAAAGTTGTGGAACCAAGGGGTTCAATTCTCACCTCTAATTCTTCCGCTAAGGTTTCAACAAATCGACCCATTATTGTTTTGAAGCGTTCGTGTTCTGGGGAGGGTACCATAATTTTCAAATTGCCACGACTATATGTCAGTCGAATTTGCCGATCGCCAATTTCGGCAAGCAAAGTTTCGTAGGTTTGCCAACTGATACCCGATAGCTCGACAATTTGTTCGGGTGGAGCAAGAGTTTTAGCTGTCATCTGATTTTAGATTTTAGATTTTAGATTTTAGATTTCTCCCGCGAATAAATCGGGGGTCAGAAACCAAATTGTTTTGGATGATAGCGATTAAAAGGGCGGGTTTTTGAGATTGTCAATTATTGGCAGATATTTTTCGTGAACCCGCCCCTACCCTATTAGGGGTAATCGACCGGACATAATATCATTCATTTGCACTTTTAGATTATATCATCGAAAAAAGCTCGATCGCTCTTTAATTACTGAGTTAAAATATGTGCTATCGAGCCAGAATATTTAGTCACCACTCTGCGCGGGAAATACCGCAGATAAATCGAGAGACAAATCTGGGAAACCTGGAATTACCACAACCTCATTCGGCAAAACCACTCGTTTGACTCGATAATCGAAACCACCTCTTTGTTTTTGATAAGGTTCGCTGTGCATTTCCAGTTGAATATCTACCAAATTAAATATCCAATAATCAGAAATTTCCGATTCAGCATAGAGAGATAACTTGGTTCTCCTGTCGTATTTCAAAGTAGAATCGGAAACCTCAATTACCAGCAAAATATCAGCAGGCTCCGGGTGAGAAGATAAATAATTATCAGAACGATTGCGAGCAATAACAACATCAGGCTCTGGTTCGCTATCAGCCGACAAAATAATCGGCTCTTGACCGCGCACGATCGCTCGTTCTTCCAGCAGTGGGTACAATTTTTTAAGCAATAGCGAATTACAAACAGAGTGAAACGTACCTTTTGCAGCCATTTTGATAATTTCTCCGCGAATCAATTCAACTCGCTCATCGGGGGCGAAAAATCCCAGTTCTCCCAAACGGTGATATTCGGCGATCGAGAATCGTTTTGCAGTTACGGCAGTCATAGCTTTTCTTACCCTCTACAATTACCAACATTTCCCATTCTACTCAAAAATCCCGCCCCGTGCCATCAATTCAACCTTCAGGGCTTCCGCAATTCCGACACAACCCAAAAACTTCGCATTTTTAACTACAGTATTTTTCAAATCAGCGCGGCTCAAATCAGCACCTTTTAAATTCGCTCCACTCAAATTAACACCACTTAAATCAGCATTCTTGAAATCAGTATTTGTCAAATTTGCATTTACTAAAATCGCATTCGGTAAATAAGCACTGCTCAAATTGGCGTTGGTTAAATTTGCACCGCTCAAATTCGCCCTGGGCAGCTTTGTCCGCAAATCAGCACCGCTCAAATTGGCGCTGCTGAGTTCAGCATCCCGCAAATTAGCATTGCACAAATTAGCATCAATTAAAATAGCAGCGCTCAGCAAAGCACCGCTGAGATCGGCCAAAGTCAAGTCTGCGCCTCGGAGGTTGGTTTCGCGCAAATCTGCACCGTTAAAATCAGCGTAGTGCAAGTCAAAACCGCTTAAATTAGCCCCAGCAAAATCCTCAATCGGATTCAAACCAACTGTTTCTGCAAGTTGTACAAAACTCTTATTTTTATCAGTTAAAAACAGTTCGCGGACGATCGCCAATTGCTCCTGTCGGTACTGGTTAGCCTTGTCATAATCTGCTAAATACTTGTAGCCGAGCTTCAAATACTTGAGAGCATTGCGCTCAATGCGATCGTCCTTGCTGGTGCGCGCGATCGACAACTGCTGGTGATAGCATTCGATCGCACCAGGCAAATCTCCCTTAGCATCGTAAGCTAGCGCCAAATTGCCCAAAGTTTCCAATTCAGAGCGCCCGTCGCCAGTATCCCGCGCGATCGCCAAACGCTGCTGCTGGTAATCAATAGCACCAGAAAAATCTTCAAGAGCACAGCAAGCATTGCCCAAATTTCCCAAAGCATTTGCCTCGCCCCGGCGATCGCCAATTTCCCGCGCTAACATCAAATGTTGCTGGTAGCAGTCGATCGCCTGAGCATAATTCAAGAGCGCTTCGTAAGCTACACCCATATTACCCAGCGCCGCACCCGATCGGCGCTTATCGTCCATTGAGCGATACAGCCCCAGCGCTTCCTGCCAAGAATCCAGCGCCGCCTCAAATTGACGCGCCTGATATTGCGAAATCCCCTGCTTGATTAGCTCGCTAGCTTGTTCGCTCATACTGTCCAAATTAGTTAATAACTAAAGCTGATATTAACTGAGATATTGCACCATTCTCGCTTAACAGGCAAGATGCCTGTTCCACGAGAAAATTCACTCTTTGTGGAACAGGCCGGAAAGCCTGTTCATAAAAAGCTGATTGAGAATGGTGCAAGATTTCAGTATGGCCCATCCCCCTCTCCCCCATCCGTACTTTCACGTCCGTACAAAAAAAAGACAAAAAAAAAAGAGAGAGCTACCTAAGTAACTCCCTCTGCCATCAGGGTGCATCTACATAACACAATATAACACTATCGGGATGAGGGGTGTCACCCCCAAACGTGAAGATGTTGTAAAGAAATGTAGATTAATTATAAAGTTACGATCCCGCCAGAAGGGCGAGGTCAGGAAAAACCGATCGCCCGCCGCTGTATCCGCTACACGATCCCCTTAACGAATGCTTAACCTGGGGCGTTAAGCTTCGCCGCCAGCAGCTCATTGGTCAGTTTGGGATCGGCCCGGCCGCCCGTTTCCTTCATCACCTTGCCGACAAAAAAGCCCAGCAGCTTAGTTTTACCGCCTCGGTACTGTTCGAGCTCCTTGGGATTGGCGGCTAACACCGCATCGATCGCTCGATCGATCGCCCCAGTATCCGAAATTTGAATCAAACCCTTGCTTTCAACAAACTTTTGAGGCGAACCACCATTTGCCAGCAACTCCGGCAAAATATCCTTAGCGATTTTGCCACTGATCGTACCGGCCTCAATTAGCCCCAGCAGTTCAGCTAAATCCTGCGGTTGGAAAGGAATTTCTGCGATCGCCAGTTTTTCATTTTTCAGATAAGCAGTAATATCGCCCATCACCCAATTGGCAGCTTGTTTAGCCACAGCACCGGCGGCGATCGATTTTTCAAAATACTCCGCCACCGCTTTGTCGTCAGTCAGCACCCGCGCGTCGTAGGGAGAAAGACCGAGCTCAGTTTCGTAGCGATGGCGCTTCATTGCCGGCAATTCTGGCAGTTGAGCTTGCCAATCCTGCAATTGCTCAGTCGAAACTTTGATCGGAGGCAAATCCGGTTCCGGGAAATACCGATAATCGCTCGCACCTTCCTTAACCCGCATACTGAAAGTACACTGCTTGTTTTCATCCCACAGCCTGGTTTCTTGGATGATGGTTTCGCCATTTTCCACCGCTTGAATTTGTCGCTCGATCTCATAATCGATCGCCCGTTCGATCGCATTAAAAGAGTTCATATTTTTAATTTCCACCTTCGTGCCGAACTCTTTTCTGCCCACGGGGCGCACCGAAATATTCACGTCGCACCGGAGTGAACCTTCCTGCATATTCCCGTCGCCAACACCGATGTAGCGCACGATCCGGCGCAATTCTTGACCGTATTCGGCAGCTTCCGCGCCCGATCGCAAATCCGGTTCCGAAACAATTTCGATTAGAGGCACACCGGCGCGGTTGTAATCCACCATTGAATAAGTTGAACCGCTGAGCCGATCGCTGCCGCCGTGAACCAATTTTCCGGCATCTTCCTCCATGTGCAAGCGAGTGATCCCGATTTTTTTTCTAGTAGAATTTCCCGTCTCATCCACCAGTTCAATTTCTAGCCAGCCGTTAGTAGCGATCGGCAAATCGAACTGAGAAATTTGATAATTTTTCGGCAAATCGGGATAGAAATATTGCTTGCGGTCAAACTTACTGTAAGGTGCGATTTCGCAGTTGAGAGCCAGCCCTGCTTTCACCGCATACTCCAGCACTTTTTGATTTAATACGGGCAAAACTCCCGGCATTCCCATACAAATTGGGTCAATGTTAGTATTTGGGGCATTGCCAAATTCTGTAGAAGAACTGGAGAAAATTTTAGTATTCGTACTTAATTGACAATGAGTTTCGAGGCCGATAATGGCTTCGTACTGAGTTCGGTTTTTTATCGAAGAGGGTGCAGCAGCAGTCATAAGCAATTTAAAAGACTGAATAACTTTAGATTTTATTTTAGCTTTTTATTGACCAAACTGATGGGAGAGTATTTGTAGGTAGGGGCGGTTTCATTGGTGTCAACAAGCGTGTCAAACCCTGATTTCGGCAGGTTTAAACCCCTGACGGACTTTGAGCAAGCGTGTTTAGTTGAGACAAATGGGGCTCTGCATACGCAACGCCCTGCTACAGATTGGCGATCGACCCAAGGCTGCAGCCACGCCGAGAGCCTTTGGATCGCCCCCAAACAACAACTCTGTGCAAAAATATACTTAGGGCCAGCTCCTGCCCGCACCATTCCCTTACCCAGGAGAGTTTTAGATCGATCCACCACAATTGCCGATCGATCTGCACCCCAAATCCTTTGACTGGCTGTATTTAATAACGCCGCCCGCCTCCAACGATCAGCTCCACGCACAGACTAAAAATTAAAAATGTATAATTTAACAGGAAATTACATATTTTTAATTTTTAAGCTTTAATTTTGAATTCTCAAAGTAACACTTGCCTAAGTGTCAAAACTATGCGTGAAATTCCAGTTAAAAGTGCCAGACTGTTTCAGAACAGCATCACTGAGCTAGAGCAGGCGGAATTAGCCCTCGAACTCGCTTGGAACGAACTCGAAAAACAAACAGCAGAAACCATTGCTCACATTGCCAACACTGGCTCAGCAAACACACAGGAAATTAGCGATCGCTTCGCCAGGGCGAAGCAACTCCGGCAGCAACTTCAAACTCAAATAAAAAAAGCCAACTCGCGGCGGGAATTTCACCTAGAAAACTCACCAATGGCCGTTGTAGAGTGGGACAAAGAATTTCGGGTAGTGCAGTGGTCGCCAATGGCAGAAAAAATATTTGGCTGGAGTGCAGCAGAAGTAATCGGCAAATACTGGCACGAATGGTCAATAGTTCATCAAGAAGACTTCGAGGAAGTGTGTGCCGTCACAAATCAACTATTACACAGCAGAGAACCCCGCAACATTTGCCGCAACCGCAACTATACAAAAGATGGCTCAGTAATTTACTGTGAATGGTACAATTCCGCACTAATCGATGAATCGGGAAGAGTAGTTTCAATTCTCTCTTTTGCCAGAGACATAACCGATTTCCACCGCGCTCAAGAAGAACTGCATAGGCGCGAACAAGCTTTCAGCGCCATCGCCGAAAATGCGACCGATATTATCGCCCGGTTCGATCGCAAACTCTGCCTCCTTTACATCAACCCAGCAGTAGAATCAACAATTGGAAAACACGCCGAAAAATTGATTGGCAAAACCAACCAAGAATCAGGAATGCCACCGCACCTGTGCAGCCTGTGGGATGAGGCTTTTATGAAAGTTTTTGGTAGCGGCAAACAAGAAACCATAGAATTTGACTTGCCCACTTCCGAAGGCATAAAATATTACCACTGTCGAGTCATTCCCGAGTTTGCTGAAGACAATTCAGTAGAAACAGTTTTATCCATCTCCCGCGACATCACAGAACTCAAACAAGTCGAAGATCAGTTGCGACAAAGCGAATCCAAATTTAAAGCCATAGTAGATTCTAATATTATCGGCTTAATTTTTTGGGATCTTGACGGCCACATTACAGATGCGAACGCGGCTTTTTTAAACACGGTAAATTATACGCGGGACGAGCTGCTTGCCGGAAAAGTTAACTGGCAAGAAATGACACCACCTGAATACGTGGGTTTAGATACAGAAAAAGTTGCCGAACTGAAGGCTAGAAATACGGTTGTTCCCTTTGAAAAAGAATTTATATGCTCCGATGGTAGCCGCGTTCCGGTGCTGCTGGGCAGCACATTTTTAGAAGGAACGAAGCAATTAGGCGTCAGTTTTGTGCTGGACTTGAGCGAGCGCAAGCAGGCAGAATTGGAACTGCAAAAACATCAGCAACTTTTAGAGAGTATTGTTACAACTATACCTAATTTTCTCTACATTTACGATGCAGTAAAAAACCAAAATATTTATGCAAATGAATCTGTCACAGCTATGCTGGGATACACTCCCCAAGAATTGCAAGATTTGGGGACAGACGCTGTAGCCAACTTAGTTCATCCCGACGATCTGTTAAAGCTAATTACAGGTATGGAGCGACTAAAACACAGTAGGAATCCCTATGAAACCGATGACAGAGACTACAGAATCAAACACAAAAATGGGGAATGGCGCTGGGTGCACGCTCGCTCTAAAGTTTTCAAAAGAACGCCAGACGGACAAATGAGGCAAATTATCGGTTCCGTACTCGACATCAGCGATCGCAAACAAGCCGAAGAATCATTAAAACAGCAAAAAGAACTGCTGCAAACAATCTTCGACAACGTGCCGATTATGCTCGCATTATTAGACAAAAATGGTCAAATAAACTGGGTGAACCGCCACTGGGAACAAGTGCTAGGCTGGAGTTTGGCAGAAATCAAAAACCGTGATATCTTGGCAGAATTTTATCCGCAGCCAGAATACCGTCAATATGTTTTGGATGAAATAAAAGCAGCAAATGAGAAGTGGAGCGACTTCAAAACAAAAGTTAAAGACGGGCGAATTATCGACACTTCTTGGGCAAATGTTCGTCTTTCAGACGGCAGTTGTATCGGCATTGGTCAAGATATCACCGAACGCAAACGAGTAGAATTAGAGCTCAAAGAACTTAACGAAACTTTAGAAGCTCAAGTCGCGCAACGTACTGCAGAATTAGAAATTTTTTTTGATGCTTTGCCCGACCACATTTTTGTGGTAGATAGCGATAATATGCGACTGTCTTTTGTCAACCAATCTGTTGCCAAAACTGCTGGATTAAATAGCAGAAAAGAGATGCAGGGCAAAACTATTTTTGAATGTTTCTCCCCCGAAATAGCCGCCAAATTCTCTAGGGAAAATTCGCAGGTATTTGAAACAGGGGAAACTCTGCACTTGCAGGATAAATTTGTAATTGCTGGCGAGACCAGTTACTACGATACTTTTAAAATTCCCCTCAGAAATCTCGACGGCGAGGTTTATGCTTTAATTGGCACTTCTCGCGATATCACTGAGTTGGTAGAGACAAAACAAGCTTTGTCAGAACGCACAGAGCAATTAGAAGCTGCCAATCAAGAATTAGAATCTTTTTCTTACTCAGTTTCCCACGACTTGCGCGCACCTTTGCGACACATTTCAGGTTTTGTAGAAGCGTTGAAACAGCGGCTAGAATTAACTGAGGCTTTGAGCGATCGCAAAATAGTTCACTATATGGAAGTAATTGAAGACAGCAGCCAAAAAATGAGCCTGTTGATTGACGGTTTGCTCGCCCTGTCGCGGGTGACTCGCACCGAGTTGAGGCAAATTCCGATCGATCTGAGCCGTTTGGTACAAAATGCGATTAAATTGACTAAACCACCAACAGTCGCAGATCCGGCCCAAACTCCCCACAGCGTTGAATTTGCCGTCGGAAATTTGCCGACAGTAATGGGAGATTCAACCTTGCTGCAACAGGTGTTCAGCAACTTGATTAGCAACGCCGTCAAGTTCAGCCGCGGACGCAATCCGGCTACAATAGTTATTGAGGGTTTACCCGATGGGACGATTTTTGTCAAGGATAACGGGGTGGGTTTTCCGATGGAATATGCCGATCGCCTGTTTGGAGCCTTTCAGAGGCTGCACTCCCAGAGAGAATTTGAAGGTACGGGCATCGGTTTGGCGATCGTCCAGCGGATTATTCACCGCCACGGCGGTACGGTTTGGGCCGAAAGCCTACCTAGTCAAGGAGCCACCTTTTACTTTAAACTAGGGCAAACAATCTCAAACGGTAATATAGATTCATAAGTTAAGTCTATAAGAGTTTTAAATGAAAAATTTAAAACTCTTATAGACTTAAATAAGTCACGATCGGTGAGAGCATCCGAATTTTGGTATGACAGGAGTGTTCACTCTCAGGGATGGAAGCGAAATATCTAGGCTGGGCGGTGCAAGATGCTCGTACTCCTAAAAAACGCTCTTTTAAAAATTGGGATGCTCCCCAATCGGTTCGGTCAGCCTTCGACGGTAGGTGCTAAATAAAGGTCTTGCGAGTAGAGTATATAATTAATCTTGCTAAAAATAGCGAGATAAAATTAATAACAAAACTAAGTATAAAAAATTACTAGCAAAAACACAAATAACCAATTGAAAACCTCCCCAATACCTTATGTTAGATATAAATGAAACCAACTATCTACTAAAAATGGTAGCGGAATCAACATTAAACTTGTTGATTATCGAAGACATGGCAGAAGATATGGAATTAATAGTGCTCGCCTTAGAATCGGGAGGGGTAAATTTTAAGTGCGACACGGCAGAAACAGCAACAGAGTGCAGAAAACTGCTGGAAAATTGCCAGTACGATGCTGTACTCTCAGATTATCGCCTCCCCGGCTTCAACGGTTTAGAAGTGTTGAAATTAATGCAGGAATTAGGGCAAGACATACCCTTGATTTTAGTAACGGGAAGTTTGGGAGAAGAAGCGGCAGTTGAGTGCATCAAAGCCGGAATGACCGATTACGTCTTAAAAGGGCGGCTGTTTAGGTTGCCAACAGTCTTAGAACGATCGCTCCAAGAATACAAAATGCGACGCCAGCAACAAGAAGCGATCGCCCAAATTCAGCGGCAAGCGACTCGTGAAGCGATAGTCAACCGCATCGTTCAAGCCATGCGCTTCACCCTTGTACTCGACGAAGTGCTGCAAACCACCGCAGATCAACTGCACGAAGCTCTCGAAATCAGCGGCTGCGCGATATTGCAGCCAGATGCTGAGGGCAAGATCGGGATTCGCTACATGAGCTTAAAGGCAGCCGACAGAGAACGGGCGATCGGTCTAAATTGCGACTTTGCCCAACACTATCGCTTCTCCCTCGCCCGCGGAGAAACGATCGCCCTCGCCGAGTTATCGACTCTGAGCCCGGAACTGCAAGCATCAGCCCAATTTTTAGGGTTTCACTCGATCGCGATCGCACCGCTGCTATACCAGCAATCATTTTTGGGAGGAATTTGCCTCTACCAGTGCGATCGGGCCCGCTGTTGGACTACAGAAGAACTATCGCTAGTCAAAGCCATATCCGATCAGTGCGCGATCGCGATCCACCAAGCCGAACTCTACCAACAAGCCCAAACCGAACTGGCAGAACGCAAGCGCGCCGAAGCAGCAGTCTGTGGCATCCAGCAGCAGCTAGCCACAATGGCAGCCAACATTCCCGGCTCAGTCTACCGCACTGTGCTGCATCCAGATGGCACAATCTCCCTGCCCTACATCAGTCCGGGCGTGCGCGAAGTTACTGGGTTCGGGGCCGAAGAAGTGATTTCGCGCCCGGAACTCTTGACCGAAATCATCCATCCAGAGGACAAAAGCTCGTCTGACAGCCGCGTAGCAGCATCGAGAGCGAGTCTTTTGCCGTGCGATCGCCAGTACCGCATCGTTCTGAGATCGGGGGAGGTAAAGTGGGTGCAAGACAGCGCTAAATTTTCCAAAAACGAAAACGGCGACGTAATTATAGACGGAGTAGCCCTCGACATCAGCGATCGCAAACAAGCAGAATCAGCCCTGCGCCAAAGCGAACAGCGATTTCGCTCGCTGATTGAAAACGCCACAGACATCACGATCATTCTCGACGCCGCAGGAATCTTCCGCTACATCAGCCCTTCGGTTAAGCGAATTTTAGGGTACGCGCCCCACCAGGCGATCGGCCGCAGCGCCTTAGAAATAGTTCACCCCGACGACAGCGCTACGATCGCCGAAACCCTCCACAAAGCCATTGAAAACCCCAAAAGAAGCCAGTGCCCAGTTGAGTACCGAGTCCGCCACCGCAACGGTTCCTGGTGTTATGTAGAAGCTGTAGCCACCAACTTGCTCTACGATCCCGCAGTCGAGGGAATCGTGATTAACTGTCACGACATCACTCAGCGCAAACTCGCCGAAGAACAACTGCTGCACGATGCTTTTCACGACGCCCTCACCGGATTGCCCAACAGATCGCTATTTACCGATCGGCTCGAACACGCTCTGAGGCTGGCAAAACGGCGCAAAGACTACTCGTTTGCCGTGCTGTTTCTCGATTTAGATAGATTTAAAGTAGTCAACGATTCCCTCGGCCACGCCATCGGCGATCAATTGCTAGTATCGATCGCGCGGCGTCTGGAAGCTTGTCTGAGGCCCGGAGATACAGTAGCCCGCATCGGAGGAGACGAGTTTGTGCTGTTGCTAGAAGACATCGAGGGCATCAATGAAGCTAGCAGCATTGTCAACCGACTGCAAAAGAAAATCACCTCCCCTCTCCTTCTAGACGGACACGAAGTATTTATCACCGCCAGCATCGGCATAGCTTTGAGCTCTGGCGAATACCTGGAACCGACAACCCTGCTGCGCGACGCCGACACAGCAATGTACCGCGCCAAAGAACTTGGCAGAGCCCGACACGAAGTTTTCAACAGTTCCATGCACGCCCACGCTTTGCGACTGTTGCAGCTCGAAAACGACCTGCGGCGGGCGATCGAATCAATTAAAGAACCCGCCACAGAAGAAGACTTTCCCCCATCCCCCGAATCAGCCTTACCTCCCTTATCCGCAGCGCCCCAGTTTATTATTCACTACCAGCCGATCGTGTCGATCGCCACTAACACAATTACCAGTTTTGAGGCCCTAGTGCGCTGGCAGCATCCAGAACGAGGCTTAGTTTCCCCCGGCGAATTCATCACCATCGCCGAAGAAACCGGCTTGATCGTACCCCTGGGCCGCTGGGTACTTCGCACAGCTTGCCACCAAATCCGCCAGTGGCAGCAGCTATTTCCCAGCCACCCCCCGTTGAGCGTTAGCGTCAACATTTCTGTCAAACAGTTTTCTCAGCCAGATTTAATCGAATACATCGATCGAGTCCTCGCAGAAACTCACCTCGACGGCAGCAGTTTAAAACTAGAAATTACCGAAAGCGTACTTATAGAAAATTCTGAATCAGTAACAGCAATGCTGGTGCAGCTCAGAACCCGAAACATAGACTTGTGCATTGACGACTTCGGCACCGGCTATTCCTCGCTCTCCTACCTGCACCGCTTCCCCACCAATACCTTAAAAATAGACCGCTCTTTTGTTAGCAGGATGGGAGGTGAGTTCGATTTCAGTAAAGGAGGGATTGACCCCACAGAAATTGTGCGGTCGATCGTTACTTTGTCCCACAATTTAGGCATGGATGTAGTAGCCGAAGGAGTCGAAGAAGCATCGCAACTATCTATACTAAAAGGGTTAAAATGTGAGTACGCCCAGGGATTCTTTTTCTCAAAGGCAGTAGACTCTCAAACAGCAGCAGCCTTAATCCGACAGCAAGCAGAAAATCAGAATTTGCTGACATTTAGTTTGTTAGAGAAAGGTCATTAAAAAAACACGGCATTTTGTGAGTCCCGTTTCAGCATAAAATCTTAAAATATTTTAAAGCTGTCCCTAACAGGCGTCAGTTAATAACTACGGCATCCAAATCATTATGACTATTGGCTACCTCGCCCTCGTTCTCCACGCCCACTTGCCCTTTGTTCGCCACCCCGAAAGCGACTACGTTTTAGAAGAAGAATGGCTGTTTGAGGCGATCGCGGAAACCTATATTCCCCTGCTGCAAGTCTTTGAAGGCCTCAAGCGCGACGGCATCGACTTTAAAATTACCATGAGCATGACACCGCCCTTGGTGGCAATGCTGCGCGACCCCTTGCTGCAAGACCGCTTCGACGACCACTTGGCCAAACTCGAAGAATTAGCCGATCTCGAAATCGAACACAACAGCGGAAACGGCCACCTCCGCTATTTGGCAGAACATTACGCCGCCCATTTCTCTCAAGTCCGCAACTTTTGGGAAAAGTACGATCGAGATTTAGTCAAAGCCTTCAAAGAACACCAAGATACCAACAACCTCGAAATCATCACCTGCGGTGCCACCCACGGCTACCTACCGTTGATGAAAATGTACCCCGAAGCAGTTTGGGCACAAATTCAAGTAGCTTGCGACAACTACGAAGCAAACTTCGGCCGCCGACCAAAAGGCATTTGGCTGCCCGAATGCGCCTACTATGAAGGCTTAGAGCGGATGTTAGCCGACGCAGGCCTCCGCTACTTTCTCACAGACGGTCACGGCATCCTCTACGCCCGCCCGCGTCCCCGCTACGGCAGCTACGCCCCAATTTTCACCGAATGCGGAGTCGCAGCCTTCGGCCGGGATCACGAATCCTCGCAGCAGGTTTGGTCTTCCGAAGTCGGCTATCCCGGCGCCGCCGAATACCGCGAATTCTACAAAGATTTGGGCTGGGAAGCTGACTACGATTACATTAAGCCCTACATCATGCCCAACGGCCAGCGGAAAAATACCGGGATTAAATATCACAAAATCACCGGTCGCGGATTGGGTTTAGGCGATAAACAGTTGTACGATCCTTACTGGGCAAGGGAAAAAGCAGCGGAACACGCCAGCAATTTTGCTTTTAACCGCGAACGCCAAGTCGAACACCTCAACGGCATTATGCAGCGTCCGCCGATTATTGTTTCGCCTTACGACGCCGAACTTTTCGGTCACTGGTGGTACGAAGGGCCTTGGTTCTTAGATTACCTGTTCCGCAAGAGTTGGTACGACCAAAATACCTACGAGATGACGCACTTAGCCGATTATTTGCGGGGAAATCCGACTCAGCAAGTGTGCCGCCCGTCTCAGTCTAGCTGGGGTTTCCGGGGTTTCCACGAATATTGGCTCAACGATACCAATGCTTGGATTTACCCGCACTTGCACAAAGCTGCGGAACGGATGATTGAGTTGGGAAGCATGGAACCTGCAGATGAGTTGCAGTGGCGGGCTTTGAACCAAGCGGCGCGGGAAGTGCTGCTAGCTCAATCTTCTGACTGGGCGTTTATCATGCGTACAGGGACGATGGTTCCCTATGCAGTGCGGCGCACTCGATCGCACTTAATGCGCTTTCACAAGCTTTACGATGAAGTGAAAGAAGGGAAAGTTGATTCGGGTTGGTTGGAGAAGGTTGAGGAGATTGATAATATTTTCCCTGAAATTAACTATCGCGTTTATCGATCGCTTTAAGTCTCGTTTCCCCTTTCATCCTGTCCCCCCAGCCCTGCTTAAGGGAGGGACAGGATGTTAATTAAAATTATAGATGATGGGGCGATCGCCATGGGTGGAATGAGAGGGGCGAGCTTTGCTTGGGAGTGTGAGTGCGATCGCATTTTTGGTCTGGAAAGGTCGATCGTTCTTTATGTCTTTTTCTCAACGCGCAGGCGATCGCATAACACAATGTAGTCAAACAGCATTTTGAAGCAGAAGAACGCTTGACAAAAAAGAATTACTGGTGAATAATTTCAACTATCTTAGCGATCGCCTCGTTCAACTTCTCAGGTTTAAGCTTACCAGCTTTATCAAGTATAATTTCTCGATCGGCGGTAAACAAGCGGTTAGGTCTAATGTTGCTCGTTTGGTTAAGTCCGCCCTCGCTAAAATCACTACTTTCAAGGGTAATAGCATAGCGATCGGCGATTTTCTGGCTAGTAATTTGACAAAGAATTAGATCGTCTCCTGCCAAAGTTGCTATGACTAAAGCCGGTCGGCGCTTGGCTTGTGTTAAATCGGAAAATGGGAAAGGAACAACTATCACATCACCTTTTACAAATTCTGCCATGCTTCATCCTCCTCTGACTTTAACCAGTCTTTTTGCAAAGAAGATTCACTGAGCAGGCTTGCTTCTAACTTATCTTTATCATACTTTGCTTTGAGGAATTGCAAAAAATCCCAAACTTCTTCTAATATAAATTCTGGAATATTATCCACTTCTTTAAGGAGCAATTCTTTAGCATTCATGTCATTTACCTATAAAGACATAGTAACTGTTAATCTATGATAGCATCCTTGAGATTAACAGCGCTTAGTTGCGATCGCTCCCAATCTTCATGACCGACGGACAACCGCAAGCAGCCCGCCCAATTCTGGCTGACGCTCAATCCATCCTCGCTTACCTACCCGATCGCATCCGCATCGCCCTCATTACCGGCGCGGCGGCTATTGAGTATCCCATCGAAGCTTTCGTAGAAATGTCGATCGCACTTTATCTCTTTTTCTCAACGCGCAGGCGATCGCTTTTTGGTATGGAAAGGTCAGCGCGATCGCAAACAAATAGAATTATACAAGCAAAAGTAACAAGAAGAGAAAGATCGCGATCGAGAACAAATAGAAATCGGCAGGAAGAAGGAAGACAAAGAGAAAAAGCGATCTCCCCAACTTGAGAATATCATCTTTTTTGTCGAAACTGCGATCGGCGGCGGACAAATCTTTTGGGCCAGCTATCCCCTAATCAAAGCTAAACCCATTAAAGGGCAACCCGATTTTTTTCCTCCCGCTTCATCCCTTCACCGCGACGATTATCTGGAGTTGGCTTTTCGGTTTAATATTCGACCTGCTGATACTGACTATCCTGCCGCTAGCGAAAAAAATATCCCCCACAATCCTGCGACTGGTCAGGAAAATATTGCCCAGGTAAAGCGGTGCGTGACAGTCAATAGTAAACGGCTGCGGTACAATGATTTTTCACCATCACGCACCCTACGACTGATACAAAACATTGTATTCGTAAGGAAACGGCATTGCGGTGTCCTTTAGCCCAACCGAACGGGAAGACAATTCATCAAACAAAAAACCGGGTTTCCGATCAAACCCGGCTACTAGGAGTACAAGCGATATTAACACTGCTCAAACCTCAATTCTTTAATAACTTCATCCCCATTTTCACTTTGTCCAAAATCGTCTTTTGTGAGACACAAGTAATCAGACAAAGCTTGCCGCAATTCAAAGTATCGCGGCGGACTTCTTGAGCTTTTTCGCCGTACCAAATCTCGCGGGCACTGGCGTTTTTCACATTACCAATCACCGGAAACTCATCGCACAATTTCACATCGCCGCGCGTATCAATCCAGTAATTTCGCAGTCCAACGCGACAAGGACGAGTTGAATCAGGAGCTTTTTCTTCGGCAAAGTGAGGAATCATCAATCGCAACACTTCATCGCTGTTCATAATTGGAGCGCCGTTCTTCTTCATTTCAATTAGCCGCTCGATTACTTGTGCAAATTCCTCCATGTCTTCTTTTTCAATCCACAATTCCTCGTATGTTTCTGGCGTCCAGCGGTTGACCGGTTGGAAGTTCACCGTCGTCGCCCCAATTCCCTGAGCCCAGGTGACTATTTCCGGGAGGTGGCGGAAATTCAGTCGGTTCATTGTCGGTTTGACGTTGATCGGAAACAGGACGTTCTGTTTTTCTTGTTCTTCGCGCAGATAACCGATTCCTTTAGAAAGTCTGTCGAACAATCCCGGTTGACCCCGCAAATAATCGTGCAGTTCTGCATTCGGCCCGTCAACTGACATATTCACATTAAAAGGACGAGCAGCGACAGTTTTGGCTGCGTTTTCCCTGGTCATGCAATAGCCGTTGGTGGTGACGCCGGCGTGAATGCCATTTTTATTCGCAAAGGCCAGCAAGTCTAGAAAACCTTTTTTAATATAAGGTTCGCCGCCACTAAAGTTGATTGAAAATTCGCCCACAAATTCTTTGACGCTCAAGAGGGCATTTTGCCATTCTTCGATCGTCATTTCGTCTTTATATTCTTTGAGCCGCCAATACTCGCACTGCCGGCATTTTACATTGCAGCGCTCGTTGACAATCCCGTAAAAAGTGACTGGGCTTGTCACGTCGTATCCTGTATTGATCCGCAGCGATTCGGCTACTGCACTCTTGGTGTGCTTGACGCCCAGTCTCGATAATGTTAAAGCATCCATGTCTTTTTTTCCTTACGTGTTGTTAGCTAGGTCAATTCCTCGATCCCTTTTTTGTGCGTATAATTACGCATTACTGATTACGTATTCCTTTTGAGTACGTATGCCCCATCCTAAGTGTTCCGTTTGGGTATGGCTAGATGTTTGTCAAATATTTATAATATTAAGGCTTGTAACATATTAGTATTTTTAATCACTAAGTCGATATTTTCTGTGAAAAAATGAAGTTGGCTTAAAAATTGCCAAAGTATATGAGCTTAAGATTGACTTTGATTAATAATTGTAATTTGTGTTTAAAATTGGTTAAATAACTTAACACTTTTTCTCAATAGAACTACTTAAGTAAGCAGTATCAATAATTTATTGTTATAGTCAAATGAGCAGCCTGTACAGCAGCTAACTTCACACAAGCTTTACAATATGGGAATTTAAGTATTTACCCGGCAAAAAATGGCGACAAACATGGGACGATATTTGCACGTACTGAAATTGTTCTGGGGTGCGGCGATCGCAGCGGAACTAGAATACCGAATCAACTTTGTCCTCGCGGCCATCAGCAGCCTCGGAAATCTTGCGGGCAGCTTGTTTGGGCTATTTTTGTTCTACCGTACCGGTTATACGTTTTCTGGGTGGAAATGGGAAGAAGCCTTAGTTGTACTAGGCATTTTCACGATTTTGCAGGGGTTTTCGTCAACGTTTCTAGCACCTAATCTCAGCCGTATTGTCGATCGAGTCCAGCAAGGTACTCTCGATTTCGTACTCCTCAAACCCATCAGTTCCCAATTCTGGCTATCTGCAAACACAGTTTCGCCTTGGGGAATCCCAGATTTAATCTTGGGCACTGTATTGTTGCTGTATGCTGCCAACAAATTGGGAGTAGCAATCGGCAACTATTTTTTAACAGCAATACCGCTGTTCTTCGGAACTATTACTCTTTACAGTATATGGTTTATGTTAGGGGCAACCAGCATTTGGTTTGTGAAAATTTACAATGTTACCGAAGTTCTCGAAGGATTGTTAGAAGCGGGTAGATTTCCCATGGCAGCTTATCCTGCTGCTTATCGATTTTTCTTCACTTTCGTAGTTCCCGTTGCCTTCTTGACGACTGTGCCAGCAGAAGCCATGCTGGGGAGAGGTGAAATCGTTTGGATCGCAGGGGCGGGAATATTGGCGATCGGGCTGTTATTGTTCTCCCGCTACTTCTGGCAATTTGCACTCCGCTTTTACACCAGCGCTTCCAGCTAGTTAAGCTGGTAGGTAAGCAGCAGCACATCTAGAGTGTCTATTAGGTTTGAGAGGGAGAGGATTTGACACGGGGGAATAGGGAATTGAAATATAAATTTTCCAGGCAAAACAGCTTATCTAAAAAATATTTGTTTCTATTTACTTAGATAGTTAAATAAATGTAAGATTTCAACTTATCCTGGAAATGTAAACTGGAACTAAACCACGCAAACGAAGGGAAACCAATGAAAAGAAAAAAACTGGGCAACAGTAATTTTACTATCAGCGCGATCGGTCTTGGAGGTATGCCAATGTCCTTAAGCGGCAGGCCGCCCGAAGATCAATCAATTGCGGTAATCCACCGCGCCCTCGATTTGGGTGTCACCCTTATTGACACCGCAGATTCCTACTGCCAAGATCAATCCGACAAACACCACAACGAGCACCTGATTGCCAAAGCTTTGGAACAGTATAGCGGAGATGTTAGGGCCGTTACTGTTGCCACTAAAGGCGGCTTAATGCGGCCTCAAGGTGCTTGGACGCGGAACGGCAACCCCCACCATTTACGCAAGACAATTCGCGAAAGTTTTGAAGCATTGGGCGGCAAGGAACCGATCGACCTTTGGCAATATCACTCACCCGATCCCGCTTATACCATCGAGGAAGCCCTAGCACCTGCAAAAGAAGCAGTAGAAGCAGGAATGATTCGATTTATTGGAGTTTCCAACTTTTCTGTAGAGCAGATCAAACGTGCCCGCGATACAGTAGAAATTGTCTCCGTGCAGAATCAATATAATCCTTGGCACAGACAGCCCGAATCAGACGGCGTTCTGGAATATTGCGAAACAGAAAAACTGACATTTTTTCCCTGGAGTCCTTTAGGAGGAAGCCGCCGCGCCACAAGCTTGCAAGATATGC
Organism: Microcoleus sp. Z1_B2; assembly: GCF_036700325.1. Lineage (NCBI taxonomy): Bacteria > Bacillati > Cyanobacteriota > Cyanophyceae > Oscillatoriales > Microcoleaceae > Microcoleus > Microcoleus sp. Z1_B2. The sequence goes on along the minus strand of NZ_JAUBOQ010000001.1, from coordinate 62,818 downwards.
CCGCGATCGCCAAATTAGCCGCAGAAAAAAACGTTTCTGTTTACTGTATAGTATTAGCTTGGTTGATGGCAAAATCGCCCTGCATAGTTCCGATTCCCGGTGCGACCAAAGTATCGAGTATTGAGGACTCTGTGCAGGCGCTCGAAGTTAAATTGACTGACGAGGAATTGCAACAAATTGCCGTAAGTTAAGTAGGTAAGGGCAAAAAAAACAATAGAACAGGCAAGATGCCTGTTCCACAAAGAGAACTTAATTGTGGGGTGGGTTGAAAAACCCGCCCCTGAAAGTGGGATTTAATGAGTAAAGTTGACATTTTTTGAGGAATTGAATTTAATGGAAGCTAATCAAGTGAATGCCGATCGAGACGTAGCAATTGAACATCAAAACGTACCTGTCGCCCATGAAGGACTGCACAACTTTTTATACAGTTCCGACTCAGAACACAGCGCAGCCGCTGCTATTTCTGAATTAGAAAATGACGGCACGCAAGTAATGTCGATCGATACGTGGCGCGATTTGGCAACTAACGCGAAAGTCGCCGGCGTTTACGCTGTAATGGATATTTCCCGCAATACTCAGTTTATCGGTTATTCGCGAAATATCCTGCTTTCAATCAACGGTCACATCGCCCAAAACGGCGTCGAAAATTGCGCTTTCCTGCGCGTGCAAACTTTCAAATTCCCGAAGCGGGAAGAAATGGAAAGTTTGCGGGATGCTTGGATAGCAGAAATTGGCAGCCTTCCACCTGGAAACGGTGCTGAAAGCGAAATGTGGGCGGCTACGGTAGGCCAAGCAGCGCGCGCTGCTATGTCTGCTGAGGAACAAAAAGCTTATGAGGAAAAGAAACTGAAATTGCGGAAAGCAATGGCAGATTCCACTCTTACCAAAGAGTTAGAAACAGCAGCCAAAAATGACGGCGAACAGGCTAAGGATTTGGAAGCGGCTGTTAACAATGATGATTGGAGTGCGGTGATTCACTCGCAAACCCAGGAAACAAAGTCCGGCGAATAACATTCGCGAAAATACCCAGATTGGTAGGGGCGGGTTCGCCAAAGTTTATATCATCAAATAGCAGAATTAAGCAACCCGCCCCACCCATCCGAGATACCGACAAACCTTTTCCGCAATCAGAATTTATTGGTTGGGTGGGGCCGGGTTTATTAATATTTGGGAGGGAATTAAAAATTGTTGGTGAACCCGCCCCTACAAAATTAATGACTAACTTTTCGTTCAGTAACTAAAGTCAAACTTACCCATTCACCCCGCTCATCGTAACTGCGAATCATCCGAAACCGCAAGTCAGTTTCTACCAACCAACCAGCCTCGAAAAATATAGGTTTTCTGGATTCAATCTTGACAGGGAGAGTGCAAGAACCGCCGTCAGGAAGCAGCACAACTTGCACCGACGAAGCACCTTCGTTAAAATTTAATACAGAACCGTCAATGCTGGCGCTAGAACTGATAACAGTACCATTACTGCCAAAAGTAATTTTTTGAATTAGGCGATCGCCACTTTCCAAATGCAATTGTAAATTGGTAGAATAGGAATCAGGAGAACGCGAATCTGGATACATTGTCACGGCCTCGCCCTGCCACTCTCCCAGCAAAGCCTCAACAGTTAAAGGCGGACGTTCGGGGACATTTTTATCAAGCTGCTTTTCCCGAATTAAGGTAAGTGTTGATAAATAGCCGTCGGTATTGTAGAGCTGAACGAAGCGCAACCGGCGATAATTGTAGATAAAACCAAACTCGGCACCGCACTCAGAATAAGGCGCTAGTTGAATAGTTCCCTGACAAAAAGCTCCATTCTCAAAAAACAAGATATCCCGTCCCAAACCCTGATATTCTCGAACAAGTTCGTTCACTTCCGGTTCGCCGACACCGCTGGGATTTGGGGAAAACCGACGGAGTTTCAATCGCACATTTTTGTTGTCATTGAAACCTTCGAGAGAAATAATGCTAGGAGTATCTTGAAGTACCTCTCCTCGCGTTGATAGCTGAGTGAAGGAACCGTGCCATTCTCCCAAGTTTTGCAGAAAGTTTTCCCACTGCGCTACCATATTCTTACCTTTGGATATATGTCTAAAAATAGAATTATAACTCTACTGACGGATTTTGGATTAAGCGATGTTTATGTGGGAGTGATGAAAGGTACGATCGCCCAAATTAACCCCCAACTCAAAGTTATTGACATTACGCACCAAATACCATCTCAAAATATTGCGGCCGCGAGGTTTTGTTTGATGACTGCTTTTGCTTATTTTCCGCCGGAAACCGTACACGTTGCTGTCGTCGATCCGGGTGTGGGAAGCAAGAGACGCCCGGTTGCGATTAAATGTGCTAATTGCTGGCTTGTCGGGCCGGATAACGGGTTGTTTAGCGGGGTGTTGAGTCGGGAAAGTGCGATCGCATCTGTCGAGCTCACCAACCCCAAATACTGGCGATCGCCTCAACCCAGCAGCACTTTTCACGGTCGCGATATTTTTGCAGCAGCGGGCGCTCACTTGGCCAACGGGGTGGCTTTGGAAGACTTGGGAGAGGCGATCGACCCTGCGAGTTTAGTGCAGTTAGAGATACCAAATTGTGCCGTTACAGCCACAGGTATAGAAGGCTGCATTCAATATGTCGATCGCTTCGGCAACCTAATTACTAATATCCCGAATAATTGCATTATAGGTAACAATTGGTCATTGACAATTAGCAATAGTTCTGATGCAATTCGCATCCCCAGCGGTAAAACCTACAGCGACAGCGAACCGGGCGATTTAATTGCCATAACTGGTTCTGACGGTTGGGTAGAAATTGCCGTTAATGGCGGCAGCGCTCAATCAGTATTAAAATTGGAATGCGGAGCGATCGTGCAATTGCTTTTTGACACAAACAATTAAAACCATCTTTTTCAGTTTCTCTCTGCTGGAAATTGGTTCGTGTAGAAGCGATTTCAATATACTGTTTAATATCTGAATAAGAATTTGACTATTTAGCCAAATTAACAACAATAATTATTAACTTCAAAAAGGAGCCTATTTTGAGGTAAAATCACTCCTGATGCTTCCTCAGTTAACAATTGGTTGTATATTGTATCCGCTTCCCCAAAAGATTCTTGAGGCAAAAATCTAAATATTGATGCAGCAACATATTGTTTTTCTTTTTCACAGCTTATCCAGTTTCTTGATAATTGTTCTGCTGCATAACCCGTAGTATTAGAACCCGAAAAAATATCTACTACCAAGTCTCCCGGTTCAGTAAGAAAATTTATAAAAAATGACGGTAATCTTTGGGGAAAACGTGCCGGATGCGCCTTAACATTAAACTCTTTGCACCAACGCAAGTATTGAGAATTACTTTCCGAATTAGAAATTTCTAGCAAATTAGATGGAATAGCACCTCCATTATCTTTGGAAAATCGATCGCTAATATTGTGACCGGAAGGACGTTCTTTGGGCGTGTAAAATTCATCAGCATTTTTCAAAAGTTTTTTCATTCTCTCAGAATACTCTACTTTGACTTTAGTAATATTCGCTTGAGGTTGATTGGTTTTGGAAAGCCACCAAACAGTATTCACAGAATCTTTTGCCCGGATTTTCTTTTTATTCACCCACTCTATAGGAGATGGAAGTTTTGAAGGATTAAACCAGAAAAATTCCTGAGCAAGTTTAAATTCATATTCGTCACATAATCTAATAAGTACCCGGTAATTATACAGCGACCGTACAGGTATTCCTTTCTGATAAGCACCTCCAAGGTCTATAACAAAACTTCCAGTATCCTTAAGAACTCTTTTAATTTCAGGAGCAAAGCCCAGCAGCCAATCAACATATAAATCTTGATCTTCATTTCCATAACTCTTTTGGCGTTGCAATGCAAAAGGAGGGGATGTAATCACCAAATCTACAGAATTGCTAGCAAGACTATTCAGGAGATGAAGAGAATCTCCCAAATAAGATTGACCGTATTGGGTGGTGTAAATTGGGGCGGGCAAAATGTTACTCATGCTTAATTTAGATTAGTTTAAGGTACAACAGACACAGCCTACTGTCATTATATCAAAATCCGTACTCTCAGTCTTACTAAATCCGTACTTTCAGTACGTTGTTTTGTGTGTAAATTCTTCGTACCATTCAAAAAACGAACTTTCAGTTCGTTTTTATGAATTGTGAGGGGTATGAATTACAAAGAAGCCAGACAACAATTTGCGGCCAAGGTAAGTCAGTTACGCAGAGAAAAAAGGATGACACAGGACGAGTTAGCAGAACTCATAGACAAGACTACTGACTATATCAGCTTATTGGAACGCGGTGAAAGATCGCCATCCTTTGAAGTTATTTTCGCTCTAGCTGAAGCGCTCGATGTACCCGCTACTTATTTAATCAGTTTTAGCCAAAGCGGCGAGAGTACAGCTCTCATTAGCACCCTAATAGCTGAACCAGTTTCTCCGTCAGTTGTAGAGCCTGTTGAAGAGGCTGTTACCACGGAAGCAGAACGCATTTCAGATGCTAAACGGCTAGAAAATGCTATGAAAAGCATCCAAGAATTGCAAAATCTGGCTAGTGAATATGGTATTGCGGATATTTTTCAAGATAACGGGGGAAAGACTTTACAGTTATTAATCCTTTTAGGGTTGCGGATATCACCTGGACGTGAAGGAAACGATGCTATTGATGCTGAAGGAAAAGAATACGAACTTAAAACAATAAATATTGCTCTCAATAGAAGCGGTGGGGTCACTACTCACCATCATTTGAATGAAATTATACTTAACAAGTATCGCAGAGTAGAAGCTTGGTATATTGGACTGTATGAAGGCATAACTCTCAAAGAGATTTATAAACTTACACCGGAAATGCTGGAACCTAAATTTAAAGAATGGGAAGAAAAGGTGAGGCTAAGAAACGAGCCGCTAAACAATCCTAAAATTCCCTTAAAGCTAGTAAAAAAAGGGCAACTTGTCTACTCTTACAGTAAATAATAGTTGCCCGATAGTGTTTAAAGGGGATTAGGTTGTGTTTGTCTAGAAACGATACGTTGCCTACAGGTAGCGACTTTTACACTCAAGCTACCACGAAATTCACCAACTTTCCAGGCACCACAATTACCTTTTTAATCTCCTTACCTTCCAGGTGACGCTTAGCCAATTCCGACTCGCGAGCAAACTTTTCCAAAGCAGCTTTATCCGCACCTGAAGGCACTTGAATTGTGCCGCGAGTCTTGCCCATAACTTGAATTACCAGCGTAATTTCATCGGTAACTAATGCAGATGGATCGACAGTCGGCCAAGTTTGCGTATGCACCGATTCACTGTTACCAGTATTGTGCCACAATTCATCAGCAATATGCGGCGCAAAAGGCGCTAACAAGCGAATCAAAGTGTTAATTCCTTCTGCATAAATTGGCGAATCTTTACATTTAGCATCATTCAAAGCATTGCTGAGTTTCATCATTTCCGAAACAGCAGTATTGAACTGATAATCGCCCTCCAAATCGTCGCTCACTTCCTTAATTGCAGTGTGAATCGCCCGCCGCAAATCCTTCTCAGGTTTACTTAAAACCTCTTTCTCCCCCCCTTCGCAAGGGGGGGCTGGGGGGGGTGAACCAAACTCTGTAACCACGCGCCAAACGCGATTTAAAAAGCGAAATTGCCCTTCCACATCAGCGTCGTCCCACTCCAAATCCTTCTCTGGGGGCGCTTTGAATAAAATAAACATCCGCGCTGTATCTACCCCATATTTGCCCATAACTTGCAAGGGGTCAACGCCATTGTATTTTGATTTGGACATCTTCTCGTAGAAGACTTCCAAAGCTTCGCCAGTTTGAGGATCTTTGGGATTGGCGGGGTCTATATCTGCTGGGGGAACGTATTTGCCAGTAACAGGATTTTTATAGGCCATTGCTTGCACCATGCCCTGAGTTAACAGGCGTTTAAATGGTTCGTCACAATTGATCAAACCCCGATCGCGCAAAACCTTGGTAAAGAACCGCGAATACAGCAAGTGCAAGATTGCGTGTTCGATGCCGCCGACATATTGGTCTACTGGCATCCAATCATTTGTCTTCGCAGTATCGAAGATTTGCTCTTGATTTTGAGCATCGGGATAGCGCAAGAAATACCACGAAGAATCGATAAAAGTATCCATCGTATCTGTTTCCCGCTTCGCCGCAGTGCCGCAACTCGGACAAGGAACGTTTACCCATTCTTCCATCTTTGCCAAGGGCGAACCTTTGCCAGTAAATTGTACATTTTCCGGCAACAATACTGGCAAATCCGATGCGGGTACGGGGACTGTTCCGCAGGTGGGACAGTGAATTACGGGAATTGGAGCGCCCCAATAACGCTGTCTAGAAATTAACCAATCTCTCAATCGGTATTGGATGCGGGCTTTGCCATAACCGGAATTTTCGGCATGGTGAATAATCGCTGCTTTGCCTTTAATTGAATCCATGCCGTTGAAGCTTTCGGAATTAATCATAATTCCTGGTTCGGTGTAAGCTTCGGTCAAGGGCAGCTCATCATCATCCACAATTACTACTTTAATTGGCAGTTGATATTGATTGGCAAATTTGAAATCTCGCGTGTCGTGGGCTGGTACTCCCATGACTGCGCCGGTGCCGTATTCGTACAGCACATAATCGGCTATCCAAATGGGAATTTCTTCGCCGTTGAAAGGATTGATTGCTTTGCCGCCTGTGGGGATGCCGCGCTTGGGTTTGTCTTCGGCTGTGCGATCGATCTCGCTTTGGGCGGCGACTTCTTTGATGAAGGTTTCTACGGCCGCTTTTCTGTCTGCGGTTGTCACGCGCTGAGTTAGTGGATGTTCCGGCGCTAAAACAACGTAACTGACGCCGTAAACTGTATCGGGACGTGTGGTGAAAACGGCGATTTTTTCATCCATGCCGACAATCGGAAATTCTAAGTAAGCGCCGACTGATTTGCCGATCCAGTTGGCTTGCATTAATTTGACTCTTTCGGGCCAATCTGGCAATTTGTCTAAGTCGTTTAATAACTGTTCGGCGTAATCGGTAATTTTGAGGAACCACTGCCGCAATAATTTGCGCTCGACTTTGGCACCGGAACGCCAGGAACGACCTTCGTTATCTACTTGTTCGTTTGCTAAGACTGTTTGATCTATGGGGTCCCAATTAACTGCCGCTTCTTTTTGATATGCTAATCCTGCTTCTAAAAATTGTAAGAAAATCCATTGAGTCCACCGATAATAATCGGGAGAACAAGTTGTAACTTCTTTTGTCCAATCAAAGGAGATGCCGAGACGGCGAAATAAGCCTTTCATTTGGGCAATATTTTCATACGTCCATTTTGCCGGGGGAATTCCGCGCTCGATGGCGGCATTTTCTGCGGGTAAACCAAAAGCGTCCCATCCCATCGGATTCAATACCCGATAACCTTGCATTCGCTTGAGTCTGGCAATTACATCAATAATTGTGTAGTTGCGGACGTGGCCCATGTGCAGGTTTCCCGACGGGTAGGGGAACATGGATAAGGCATAAAATTTAGGCTTTTGGGTATCTTCTGGCATCTGGTCTAAGTTTTGCTCAGCCCATGTCTGCTGCCATTTTTCTTCTATGGATTGGGGGTTATATCTGGAATCCACAACAATTGCTCCGTGTAGGCTTTAGTAATGTTTGCTTCAGTATTTTTACACATTCAAGGGGCTTCGATTCTGATTTTTCTGAGCGCCAAGGATTTTGGCTCGAATATCTGTATTATATATTGTAGTATAGGTAATTTGAGCTGGGGGGCGATCGACCAAATATCCCGGTTCGCCCTGAAAAGAATAAGCCTTACGCACGGGCGGTCAGAAACCGGGTTTTTACCTGAGAAGACGCGTTACCGTCTGCAAAACCGCAAAAAACCCGGTTTCTTTTGTCTTGATTAGTCCTGGACTAAAAGAATAAATAACCGCAATCCTCAGAAACCCGATTTGTTTGAGAAATCGGGTTTCTTAGCATTTATTCCGGCTTAAATGCTATCTGGATCGATGTTCATTTCCCGCAGTTTGGCGGCTAAACGTTCGGCTCTTTGAGATTCTTGTTCGGCTCTTTGAGATTCTTGTTGTAAACGCTGGCGATATAATCCCCGCTGTTCTTCTAATTCCGCATAGGAAAGAAACTGTTCGCCATCAGGTCTATAAATTTCCAACCTATCTTCTACCAACTCAAATCGCACACCCAATCTTGGACTTATCCATCCCTCCATCGGTTCAATTACTTCTAAGATTCCCTCAATTCTTTGCCAGCCTTCTAATTCATTTCTTTCGGGATCGTAAACGTAATACTCCTCAACTCCATGACGCTGGTAAAATGAAAGTTTCTTATTCATTTTGGTTTGGCGGTCGTTATGGGAGCGAATCTCAAAGACGACTTGAGGAGCAATATTGTCCTCTCGATATTGTATGTAAGAAGGCCGCTCGCCCTTTGGTCTGCCAAACACCACCATCGTATCAGGTGCTTGAGAAATATCGGGTCTGCCCTCAACCGGATACCAGAGTAAATCGGCTGCTACAAAAACGTTTGGGTCATTCTTAAACAGCGATTCGCAACCTTCTTTGATTGTGACAATTAATTTGTATTGAATTGTGCTATCTGCCATCGGCTGACCGTCGCTGGATGGATAAATAATTTCTTCGGTTGTGACTTGCATTGTGGTTGTCTCCGAGAAGTATCTGAGCTGAATTATACTATTGTTTGAAGCAGCTACTGGGGTCGGAAACGGCACTGCATTTTCCCGCATGACATATTCAAAATAGCGTGCAGCGGCGCTTCAAAGCTGCTTGCAAAAGAGTGTTGTACAGTTTTTCCTTAACAGTATAAGCTCCGAATCTTTCCAAGTGCGGGTTGTTCATTTGAGCGTCGAAAAGTAGATAAGATCGATCGCGCAATCTCTCCACCAACTTCACCATCGCCACCTTAGAACCTTCGGGAATTCGGTAAAACATCGACTCCCCAATAAACGCACCGCCGATCGACAATCCGAGAATACCGCCCGCCAATTCGTCGCCGCACCAAGTCTCGAAGCTGTAAGCCCAACCGGCCTCATACAAACCCCAGTAAATCTTCTTGAGCTCCTTAGAAATCCAAGTCGTTTCGCGATCGGCACAACCCTCAACCACCGCCCCAAAATCGCGGTTCACAGCCACCGAAAATCGATTTTGATTGATTTGGCGACGCAGGGATTTCGGATAGGTAAATCTTTCATCCAGGGGAATCAGCGCCCGCTGTCGGCTGGAATACCACCCCAAACTCTCCTCGCCGTCATTTGCCATCAAGAAATAGCCTTGCGCGTATCCTTGTATAATTGTCGGTATATCATATTGCATATATTTATCAGTTGTCATTTCTCAGTTAACTTTTCAAAGTCAACATTAGCAATTAGGAATAATTATGTCTGAAACCATTGAACCTATTACCTTACCGCCCGCCAAAAACCCCGAACAAGAAGGCCAATGGCTCCAACAAACGCTGCTGGCATGGCTAGACTCCGAGTTTATCCCAGAAGCAGCCAACCAGCAAATAGCTAAAAGAGCTGCCCAAATCTATGTCCGCCAGCGCATGGAAGGCGAAAATGACGTGGGCAGCCTCGTAATTGCGATCGTCACCGAAATGCAGGCCTATGATTTTTCTAAAAGCTTCTACGGCGAATTTGCGATCGCCAACGCCGTCAGCGACTTGTTACTCGAAAGTCTCGGCATCGATAAATGCTGTGGCCAGTGAAGCAAGAAGGAGGAAAATTTAACTCATAAGTCTGAAACAAGAATCAACCCCAAACATAATCTTGCCGATTATTTATAAGTTTTTTTCCTTCTTCCTTCTTCCTTTTTCTTTAGAATAAATCTCCAGAAACACGACAATTTCAGAAAAACATCATCCGTATATCCGTGTCATCATCCGTGTCGTGCCTTCTTTCTTCCTGCTACCAGCTAGACTTCACAACACCGGGCAAAAGACCTTCGTGAGCCATTTCTCGCATCATGTTGCGAGACAGTCCGAAGTCACGATAGTAACCTCTGGGCCGTCCAGTTGCCCAGCAGCGGTTCCGCAAGCGAGTCCGCGAACTGCTGCGGGGTAGCTGTTGTAGTTGGCGGTGAATCGCCATTTTGTCCATCTGATTGTTAGCTTGGTCAAACTGGTCTTTCAGGTCTTCCCGCTTGTCGGCGTACTTGTCTACGAGTCTCTGGCGCTTTTTCTCGCGCTCGACCATGCTCTTCTTAGCCATAATCTGTTGATATCCTTAGATTAATCACAATCTACTATTTTACTATATTTTGGTGATTTCGGATCGCTTTTATTTGAATTATTTCTTTTGTCAACAAGATTTTTAGCAACAGGCAAGATGCCTGTTCCACAATAACTCTACATTTTTAGCAACAGGCAAGATGCCTGTTCCACAA
>NZ_JAUBOQ010000001.1:0-52315 GCF_036700325.1 Microcoleus sp. Z1_B2 | reverse complement strand
ACAGGCAAGATGCCTGTTCCACAATAACTCTACATTTTTAGCAACAGGCAAGATGCCTGTTCCACAATAACTCTACATTTTTAGCAACAGGCAAGATGCCTGTTCCACAATAACTCTACATTTTTGTGGTAAAGGCATCTTGCCTGTACTTAGCATTTGTGCAACACCTAATTATTAGCAGAAGGGTAAAAATCTGCAATAACTCATTTTTTTTGTGGTACAGGCATCTTGCCTGTACTTAACCTTGGTGCAAGACCAAACTATTAGCAGAAGGACACAAATCTGCCAGTTCGCAAATATTGCAAGCCGGATTTCTCGCATTACAAACTGCCCTGCCGTGATAAACCAACCGAATCGACCAATTTTCCCAATCCGGCTGCGGTAACAATATCATCAAATCCCGCTCGATCCTTATAGGATCGGTATGTTCGGTCAATCCCAACCGCTGAGTCAAACGTTTGACGTGAGTGTCTACCGTCACGCCCATATTAATACCAAAAGCGTGGGCGAGAACGACATTAGCCGTTTTGCGGGCTACTCCGGGCAATTCTAGCAGCAGTTCCATCCGCTGCGGCACTTGATTGTTAAATTTATTGACGATCGCCTGACAAGCACCTTTAATATTTTTAGACTTATTCCGGTAGAAACCAGTCGATCGCACCAGACTTTCCAATTCTTCTAAATCAGCATTTCCCAAAGCCACCGCATCGGGGAAACGCTCAAACAAAGCCGGCGTTACCAAATTTACGCGATCGTCCGTACACTGAGCCGAGAGAATCGTCGCCACCAGCAACTGCACGGGAGTTTCGTAGTTGAGAGTGCAAGGAGCTTCGGGATAGAGGCGCTTGAGGCGAATCAGAATTTCGAGCGATCGTTGTTTTAAACTTAACTTTTTAGTCATTAGTCAGTAGTCATTAGTCATTAGTCAGTAATCAGTAGTCATTAGTCATTTGTTATTTGTTTTTAAATGGTTCCCAGGCACGACCGGGGAACCCATAACCAGAGGCTCTGCCTCGCTTGCGTAGGAAAAAAAGAGAGGGAAAAATAGGAAAATAGGAAAACGGAAAACTAGACATAAATCTTCCTTCTTCCTTCTTCCTGAAATCCGTTACATCCGTTACATCCGTTACATCCGTTACATCCGTTACATCCGTCGAGCGAATCCGTTGCCGAACTTCCTTCTTCCTTCTTCCTTCATTTACTATTGCATGAAATTTCGCAAATCAAAGCCAGCCAAATTAGCAGTATCGCGAATAATCAAGAAAACTCCCAAACCCAGCAACAACACCAAACCAGTCTGCATGACATTTTCCTGAATGCGGTTCGGCAGAGGCTTGCCCCGCAGTCCTTCTATTAAAAGAAAAGCTAGCTGACCGCCGTCCAAAGCAGGTAAAGGCAAGATATTAATCACAGCCAAATTGACGCTAATTAACACCGCATACTGAAACAAACTCGCAGCATCCGATTTGGCAATCCCTGCACCAATCGCCACAATCGCCACAGGCCCGGACAACTTGTCGGCAGTCTGGCTGAAATTGCTAAGTAACTGCCCGAAGCCTTGAACCGTCAGCACCACAATCCGCTCAAATTCTTTGGCGGCCTTGCTAAACGCCTCTACAAATCCGGCCCTCTGCCGCACCACAGTGCCGTTAGAAGTTAGTTGCACGCCAATGCGACCTTTGCCGTCGGGCGACTCTTCAGGAGTTACTGTCACCAGAAATTTTTGTTCTTGGCGCTGAATTTCCAACGCTAGGGGTTGGTTGGGATGATCTTGGATTGCTGTGACCAATAATTTGATTGCTTCGCGGGAAGCGCCCAATTCCTTGCCGTCAACAGACAGAACAACGTCGCCCGATCGAATTCCCGCTTGTTTGGCGGCCGAACTGACTTCTGCGGCGACTTCCGGGACTTTAACTCCCGGTAGGTAGTTCATTTCTGCCGCGCCGACAGTGCTCAATTGCACCACCAAAAGGAAGTAAGCAAAAATTAAGTTGGCAATTACCCCTGCGCTAATGACGATCGCCCGATCGAGCACGGGGCGATTTTTGAGCAAATTCGGGTCATTTGGGGGAATTGTACTGTCGGGATCGTCGTCCGGGAAACCCACGAAACCTCCCAGGGGAAACGCGCGGAGGGCGTATTCAGTTTCCGGGCCTTGGTACTTCCAGAGGATTGGCCCGAAACCGATGGAGAAGCGGTTGACGTGGATGTGTTGAAGTCTCGCCGCCAAGAAGTGGCCGAGTTCGTGAACGACAATCAAGATACCTAAAACTGCGATCGCTGCCAAAACTGACATGAAGGATTCCACTAACACTTTTACTGGACTTTGATTTATTTTAATATCTTTTTAATATCGGTGGCTTCGGAGGGACAATTTTCAGTCAAACTGGAAGGTGGTGTTTTTGTCGGAAGTCCCGGCTGCTGCGATCGACCCGACGCTGCCAAACCGATCGCGCGATCGTACCTGAGTTTACCTCTAAAACCCATTCCCATTACCAATTCCCTATTACAAATTCCCCATTAGCAATTCCCAGTTACCAATTCCCGATTATGAAAGACACTTCTTTGAATATTATCGCTATTTCTATCTTTGCCATCACCGTTTCCATATTGTTGGGCCCCCTATTCAACTTGCCAGAAGCCGTACCTGCGATCGCCACTTTTTGCCTGTTGGGGCTAGCCACCCTCGACAGTTTCCAGTGGCAAGGTCAAGGCGGTACAATTTTATTAGATTTGCTGGGAGGAACTTCCAAACAAAAGCGCGATCGTATCCTTCACCACGAAGCCGGACACTTCCTAGTCGCCCACCTATTGGGAATTCCCGTAACCAGCTACGCCCTCAATGCTTGGGAAGCATTTAAACAAGGCCAAACAGCCCAAGGCGGCGTCCGATTTGAAGACCAACAATTAGCATCTCAACTCCAAAGTGGCACTCTTTCCGCCCAACTTTTAGACCAATACTGCACCGTGTGGATGGCCGGAATAGTCGCAGAAAAATTTGTTTACGGCCGTGCAGAAGGAGGAGCAGAAGACCGCACCAAAATCAGTGCAATTTTAACACAACTGCGCCGTCCAATTTCCGAAATTCAACTCAAACAAAACTGGGGTTTGCTGCGAGCAAAAAACCTGATCGAAAGCCACCAATCAGCTTACGAAGCCCTAGTATCAGCCATGGAAAAAAGAGCAAGTGTTGCCGAATGCTGCGACATCATCCAGCAAAATTTATAGCAAAAAAATTACGCAGTTTTGCCTTATAAACCCGGTTTATATCTAGATTTCTCACAAAGACAGGACTTACGCACCGCCTCAATATATAGTGTTTTGTAGGGGCAAACCCCCGTGGTTGCCCCCATACCTGGAATGATGGCGTAAGTCCTAAAACACAAAAAATTTGCGTAGAAACCGAGTTTAAGAGCGTATTATAGGGATTAAAAATTAATGTCAGAACCAAATATTTTCCCAACAACACTGCAAACAGCAAACCCAAATACAGAAAAATTGTTGTGGCTGTTTGGTTTGCGGATCGACCCTGGCACCGAAATACCAAATCTATATACTCTAATTGTCTATGGAGAACAAGAGCCGCCCTTAGTAGCCGGCGGTCAACTTGTATTTTTTACCCGTCCAGAACTAGCGATTAACGCTCTCCAATTGTGCAATATCGATGTCAGCAAACTGGGAAAGCCACCCACACAAATAGACGCTATTTGCGACATTGCAGAAACGCTATACCTGCTCGATGCCGAAGATTTTGACGAGTCAGCTACTATCCTCAACTGTTTGAACGCGCTTTTCGATTTAGTGAAAGCTACTTTAATACCGATGCCAACTGAATACAAGCGCATACTTTATGATTTTGCCGACCATTTGAATATTGAGGAAGAGTTTGCAAGTTTTTTAGACACAGAAGATATTCAGCGATCGGAAATTGTCAATGCCATTTTGTGGTGTGTGGGAGCAATTACAGCTAAATCGAGATTGCTGACATAGCAATTTTAGATTTTAGATTTTAGATTTTAGATTGGGGATTTGGGATTTAAAGTAGTCCGGGACTATACTAATTACCACAACGTTGTAGGGGCGGGTTCACAAACCATACATAACAATGACCGACAATTCATATAAACCCGCCCCCACCCCACCGTAAATCTGAACGTACATTTAGCTGGGAAAGTTGGGTGGGGGCGGGTTTTTGAGATTGTTTGTTTTGGGGCGATTATTGTTGGTGAACCCGCCCCAACAAATCTATCAATTACCAATTATGAATTACCAATTATTCAAAATAATCCCGATCGCTACAAAAAACTTAGTATTAGGGCGTAGCGCGAGTTATACTCCTACTGGAAAGACTGTGACTGCCAAAAAATCTCGACATCAAAGTTTATGAGCAACACTTCCGGGCTTCGACCTGCAGCCGACAACCCCAAAACACAAAAACTCAGCCTCTCAACAAAATTAGCTTACGGTGCCGGCGACCTCGGCCCGGCAATTACCGCTAATGTTTTGGCATTTTACCTCCTAGTTTTCTTTACCAATGTTGCTGGTTTACCTGCCGGTTTAGCCAGTAATATTTTGGTAGTTGGCAAGATTTGGGATGCTATAAATGACCCGATTGTGGGGGTTTTGAGCGATCGCACTTCTCACCCTTGGGGCCGCCGATATCCTTGGATAATATATGGTGGCATTCCCTTCGGCATATTCTTCTTATTGCAGTGGATAGTACCTAGCACGGATCACACAGTGTTATTTTGGTACTATGTTGCAATCAGTATTTTGTTCAACACCGCCTACACGGCTGTCAATCTTCCCTACACTGCCCTGACTCCAGAACTTACTCAAGACTACAACGAACGCACTAGCCTTAATAGTTTTCGGTTTGCTTTCTCCATTGGCGGCAGCATCTTTTCATTAATCTTAGCTCTAATTATCTTTCGTGTATTTGAAAAAGACCCGAATCAACAATATTTAGTATTAGGTGCAATCTGTGCAGTTATCTCTGTCTTGCCTTTGTACTGGTGCGTTTTGGGAACTCGCAAGCACGTCGCAGCCCAACTATTAGAAAACGCCGAACTCGATAATTCTACATCCTTGCCACTGAAAGAACAGTTGCAGATTGCATTTAGCAATCGCCCTTTTTTGTACGTCATTGGAATTTATCTTTTTTCTTGGCTGGGAGTGCAGTTGACGGCTACTATTATTCCCTACTTTGTTGTTAACTGGATGCAACAGCCACAGTACGTTTTTAGCTTGGTGGCGATCGCAGTTCAAGGCACTGCATTAATCATGCTATTTGTTTGGAGTAAAGTCAGCGAGAGATACGGCAAAAAAGCCGTATATTTTATGGGCATGAGTCTGTGGATTATTGCTCAAGCTGGACTATTTTTTCTCCAACCAGGACAAGTCTTGCAGATGTACTTATTAGCAGTCATGGCAGGTGTCGGAGTTTCCACGGCTTATCTAATACCTTGGTCGATGATACCGGATGTGATCGAACTAGACGAACTGCAAACAGGAGAAAGACGCGAAGGGGTTTTCTATTCGTTTATGGTACTGCTGCAAAAAATCGGATTGGCAGGGGGTTTGTGGTTGGTAGGTCAAGCATTAGAAGGAGCTGGATTTCTATCTACAGTGCCGGGACAGCCTGCACCCGTACAGCCAGAGTCTGCACTGTTTGCGATTCGAGTTGCGATCGGGCCGCTCCCCACAATTGCTTTAATTGCTGGGATGATTCTCACATACTTTTATCCCATAACCCGCGAAGTTCATGCAGAAATATTGTTGAAGCTGCGAGAAAGAAAAGCACAAAATCAGTAAGCGCTAATAACCAATAGTTGGTAATTCGTAAAATCGAAAAATAACAACTACCGATAGCTAATCCGGGCGATATTAATAGCAATCCTCCCATCCTATGCAAACTATTTTTTTCTTGAACAATGTGTCATCTTCTTATGGCATCGGTTAATTTAAAAAAAACGTTGCGCGTTTCCTGAAAGGATTGCTATAGCTTGCTCGGAGGGCGAATAAAAGCGATAGTTTTAGTAATAGCCCCGGAACGCAGAAACCTAGTTTTTTTTACGAAAATACATAAATCGCGCCGCGCCATCCGCCCCAGTAGAAAAACCCCGAATGCTTGAGTTGTTCTAAATGTCGATCGAGCTTGAGAACACAAATTATTAAATTTTATGTCGCTCGCGCACTATCGAAATGAGTTTGCGATATGATCGCCACGGTAAAATAAGTATATACACTTAATCATTCATCTAACTCCTCAAAAAGTTTATAATTAAAAGAAGAAACAGATTTTTTTCGGAAATTGATTCGATTAGTTGCCGTTCCCAAAAATCTGCCGAATGTGGCTAATTATATCTACAGGGGAAATGCAACACTTTTTAGCCGATCAGTTAGCGCGTAAGTTAACAAGTGCTTTTGTCGTTGACTCCGAACCGAAAAATGGCATAGAGGACAAACCAATACCAGCGCAAGCGGCGGCTGAGGTGTTACGGTCAATTGTAAAAGTTTGGTAAAGTTATGGAACCCGCTGTCGCGAAGCTGAGCAACACCTGAAAAAGTTGGCTTCGTCGCCCGGAAACCCTAAATACAAGCACAACGCAGCCGAGCCAAATGCAGTCCGATCTAACTCTCCAGCAGTTGTAAAAGAACTTTTACCGCCGGCCTAGCATAAGGATTTAGTGATTTTTGTATACTATGTGAAAGTAGTGAGAACTATTAGAAGGAAGTGGGATCGACCAACCAATAATTTCGTGTGATATCCTTAAGCCAATGCTCAAAGTATCAACCTGAAGGCTCGCAGAAGAAAGCTGATTTTACCCACAAAATATCAAAGAGGTCAACATGGAAAGAGAACAGGACGCTCATATCGTACCCATTAGCAACCAGAGCCGACAGGTGCAGCAATTTTCCGTTGACGAGGGAGAAGATTTAAGCGCGCAGCCTCAGAAAGGATTGAATGTAAAGCCGTTGTTGAGGACTGTTCAGCGAAAAGCCCTAATCATTATTGGGATTATAGGTCTAGTAGTCGGCGGAGTTGTTTATCAGATCAAGGGAGCCAAGAAAACATATCAAGGCGATTTTCGGATGCTAGTGGAACCCGTGACAACGGAGGCAAGAATTGCTGACCCCTCTGCCCTAGCCAATCGCAGCGAGGGGGGAGGAGTACCTAGTAGAGATTTTTTTAGTTTGGACTACGCAACTCAACTTCAAATTCTCCAGAGTCCTCAGATGCTGTCAGCTATTGTTAAACAAGTCCAAAAACGATATCCAAAATTCACTGAGAAAATGCTTCAAAAAGAATTAGTCGTTTTGCGGCTCGGAGAAGATCAGATGACGATGACTAAAATTTTGGAAGTTCGCTTCATGGGGAATGAGCCTGAATTTGTTGAGTTCGTTTTACAAGAAACTAAAAAGAAATATTTAAAGTACAGTCTTGATGAACGCAAGACTCGGATTGGTGAAGGTGTTAAATTTATTGAAGACCAGCTTCCGGGACTCAATAAGCGCGTAAACGACCTGAAATCGGAGTTACAGGTGATACAGCAGGAGCAACAGATTACCAATCCTCAAGAACAAGGCGCGCAATTAATCCAGCAAGTTCGTGCCGTAGAAACTTTAGAGTTAGAAACTCAAAGGCTACTGCAAGAACAGAAAACGCTGTACGCTAACTTGCAAAAACAATTAGATTTTACACCAAATGAAGCTATTGCTGCTTCTGCTTTAAGCGAAGAACCTCAATATAAAGAGTTGCTGACCAAGGTTAAGGAAGTAGAAGGTCAGATTGCTGTAGAAACAGCTCGGTTTAAATCTGCTAACCCTATAGTGGAAGCTTTAGAGCGCAAGCGGGCAAATTTAGTAGCTTTGCTCAACCAGCAAACTGATAGAATTTTGGGGCAAAATTTAGTCGGTACCCAAGCCAATTCTAAAGTTCAGAATTTTCAAAATTCTATTCGCATAGGCTTGATTAAACAATTGGTTGATACTGCTAACCAAGTTGAGGTCTTAGAAGCTCGCCGTCAGGCCATCAGCCAAACTAAAAACAATTTAAACAGGCAAGCAACAGAATTTCCCACCATAGCCCGCCGCTACAACGAACTGCAACAGCAATTAGAAGTAGCCGCCCGCACCCGCGATCAACTTCTAAGCCAGCGGGAAACTCTGCGCGTCCAAGCAGCTCAAAGCCAAGTACCTTGGGAAATAATTTCTGAACCACGGATACCGCTAGATGAGAAGGGCAACCTGATGCCAGTTCCATCGAAAGCTAAAAACAAATTAGTGATGGCAGTTGTTGGAGCGCTAGTTTTGGGTCTGGGAACTGCTATCCTCATTGAAAAAATTCGCAATATTTTCTACTGTGCTGATGACGTGAAAGATGCGGTTGATGTGCCTTTATTGGGAGCAATTCCTCTGGACAAAAATGCTAGAAAATTGCCGCCTTCTATTGCTAATGCCTATGCTTATATTGAAGGAAAAGAGGGTAATAAGAAAATTGCTGCGGAATTTATAGAAGCTTTTGACTCTCTTTATACTAATATCCGCTTTCTTTCTTCAAATCGAACGATTAGCTCTGTGGCAATTGGTTCGGCTACAGTTGGCGAAGGCAAATCTACCGTTGCTTTAAACTTAGCTCACGTGGCAGCGCTGGCGGGTCAGCGAGTGCTGTTAGTAGACGCGAATTTGCATTCCCCCAGCCTGCACTTGCTGTTGGAAGTGCCTAATGTCAAGGGATTGAGCAACTTGCTAGACCATAAAAACGAACCCAATGAAATTATCCAACGATCGCATCTAGCAGATAATCTTTTTGTATTAACTGCTGGTATCCCGAATCCTGGTACTGCCAGACGGCTGGCATCATCTCAGATGCAGTATTTAATGGAAGAACTTCAGGCAAAATTTGACTTAGTTATCTACGATACGCCGCCGCTGGCTGACAGTAAAGATACGAATTTTTTAGCGGCGCGCACCGATGGCATACTGATGGTTGTAGCAATTCGCCAGGTTCCCTTTTCTGTAGTCAAAAAAGTTTTCAGTCAATTAGAAAATTTTGGCATACCATGCTTGGGCACAGTTGCGAATCATGCCCCTAAACGCAAGAAGTATCCAGCATCGAGAGCATCAGTTGTTGAAGATAAAAGTGAATATTTGAATTTGACACCAGCACCGTCTCGTATCCGCAAACTAGCTCCAAAAAAAGAGTGAAACCCAACAAAGAAGACCCCCAAAAAAAGATGCCCGCCCTCGACATGAGTCAATCGATTTTAGATTTTAGATTTTAGATTTTAGAATTGACTTGGGCGAGATAAATGCTCTTTCTTGAGGATTTTTGATTTTCGATTTGGGATTGATTCCACGGATAAATCACGTGGCGGATACCACATGAAGAAATTCGCGGTCATGGAACTCCCAAAATTTTAGATTCTTGTTCAATCTCCCAGATTTGTCTGTGGAGTAAATCGAAAATCAAAAATCCTTGGACTGAGCGCGACTTGAAGCTCGCGCTCGCCCAACCTCTTAGGCCGAAGTCTCAAATCTCAAATCTCAAATCTCAAATCTCAAATTGACTGAGTGCGGACTAATTTCCATCGGGGTTGGTAGGAAATGTAACGATAAAATTAGTCCAGCCATTGCTGCTTTCAACCTCAATTTTTCCCTGCAACTGTTCCACAAGTTTTTGAACCAAAGCTAAACCCAAACCTGTACCTCCTTGTTTCCAAGGATCTGCGTTGGGAACTCGATAAAATTTCTCAAAGATTCGAGGCAATTCCTCTATTGAGATGGACGATTGATTGCTGAGTGTAAATTGGATTTCTGAAGCCACAGCACTTGCTTGTCGCGAATTTGTCCTTTGTTCTCCTTGTTCCCCCTCTCCGTTTTTGCACTCAACTTTCAGAAAAATTTCGCCGCCATTGGCAGTATATTTGCAGGCATTGTTGAGGAGTTCGGCTAAAATTCGTCCCAAACTAGCGCGGTTGGAACTGATCGTGGGGAGGTGACGATCGCACTCTACTCGCAAATCCTGGTGGCGGTCGTGGGCCCGGGTGTAAAACGGGTCGATAATAGTAGGCAGCCAGAGTTCTAAGTTTACTGGTTCGAGGTCGATCGGACAAGTTGCAGCTTCGAGCCGCTGCAAATCTAGCAAAGCATTAATCAAGTCTGTTTCTCTAGTACATTCTGTTTCTAAAATTTCTAGATAAATCTGGCGTCGATCTAGCGTGGGAGAAATTCTCAACATATGAATAGCCATTTTTATATTAGCTAAAGGCGTCCGCAGTTCGTGAGAAACTGTGCTGAGAAATTCATCTTTAAGGACATTTAAATGCTGGAGTTCGTGAACTTTTTGCTGCAATTCTGCGGTGCGTTCTTGGACTTGGCGTTCGAGGTCGGTGTTGAGATTTTGGACTTGCTGATAGAGTTGGGCTTGCTGAATGGCGATCGCGATTTGAGTTGCCAGTTGCAGCAGCAAATCCACTTCCGAAGGCTGCCACTGACGGGATTGGGAACACTGATGAACACACATCATCCCCCACAAATTGCCGTCTTGCAAAATTGGTACAATCAAATAAGCTTTGATTTGCGCTTGGTGGAACCAGGCATATTTTTCGGCACTCAAACGGGCTTGGTCGATGTCGGGGACGGCATAAATTTCCTGTTCTATCACCGAAGCAGATTCTTGCCAAATATTATCGGGCAGGATTTCTCCTAAGATTGAAGGCCCATTTTCGGCAACTGATTCTGCCACTACAATGCCGTAATTGCTCGACTCTAAATGCAGGATGGCTACTCGGTCAGCTTGCAAAACTTGGCGGACTTCATCGACGCTGGCGTTGAGAATTTCTTCGAGGTTTAAGGATTGGTGAATCCGCAAGGAAATGTGAGTTAACAGCCGATCGCGCTGCAATTGTTCGTGGAGTTTTGCCGTCCGTTCCCGCACCTGCTGTTCCAGTTTGGCGTTGCGGCTTTGCAACAGTTCCACTTTTTCTGCTTGCAATTGATAAACCGACTGCTGCAACTGTTTGACAACTCGATACATTTCGGTGGGGTCGAGGACTCTGAGCAAGCTGGTCTGAGTAATAATGCCCAACAGTTCTCCGCGCCCCCCGCACACGACTAACCGCTGCACTTGTTGCTGCTGCATTTCTTTGTGCGCCGTCCATAGGGAATCGGAGGGTTGAAGAAATTGCAGGGGAGTTCTCATGATTTTTTGACCTGGGGTTTGCTGGAAATTTAGTTCAAGAAACTGTGCCTGCACAATGTCATATTCGGTAATAATTCCCAGGGGTTGGTGAAAGGAATAGTGAAAAATGGAGGTATAGTCATCTTTGGGTTTCTCCATTGTTAATTCTTTGTTTTTTGTAATCACTACGCAACTGACTTGATGCTCTGACATCAGTTCGGTTATGCTCAGCAGCGAGGCAGTGTGAGGCGCTGTAATTGGGGTAGTCATTAATTCTGCTACCCGCCGCAATTTAAGAATGTTTGAAGGCTGCAATACTTGGCGAATTCTTTCCCGTGTCAGCACTCCTACCAAGTGGCGAAATTGATTGACGATCGCCAAATAGCGAATCTTGTGCTGGCGAAATAAGGATAAGGCGGTAAACACGTCTTGGTCGTCGGATTCTGTGAGGGAGACCGACACCGGAGACATCACTTCGGAAATTGGTATTTTGTGCAGGGCTACTTTGTGCTGGCTGTCTATTGTGCCAGAAGCTATCAGCCTCACTAGGTCGGCGGGAGTTAATATGCCGATTAACAGTCCGCGGCTGGGGTTGTCGGATAAGTTGCCTGTGGTAATAGTCTGCTGGTTCTGGACGACGAACACGCAGCGGGCCCGCACCTTTTCCGGCGCGGCTGTTTCGGTCATCGCCCCCCGGTCTGAGGGTACAGGTGTTTTGACTAGGGGACAACTGTTTTGCAACTGACTCATCAGCGCGATCGCCACTGCTAAGGAAGTTTCTGGCCCGGCAGTGAGGGGGTAGCGATCGATCGCTTGTTCTAAGGCTGAGGAGTAAAAGGGCGGGTGGTAGAACGGCATAGTGGATGGCAGGTTGTCAGAGGGCGGCTAACGATCGGGCAAAGCCTTGGGGAACGGCAGAAACAGTTCACAAAAAACCGGGCAATACTTGACATTACCGGATTTTTTGTGGCTCTTTTCGTACAGGTGAAACCCGTACAGGTGAAACTGCAAACACCTCTATACGGTTGCTGCACTCCTCAAAGGGTGAGTTTCCGTTTACTTTTCTAATCATATTTAATGCTGCATTCACATCAGCATTAATCAGCGTTTCATTCCCCGACCGAAACAACCCACGTTTAACTCTCTTACCCTGGTAAGACTCTTGCTTACCGACAGGATATAAATCCAAAAAGCTGCACTTACTTGTATAAGATTCTTCTGTAACTGTTACCTTTATCCCCACTAACTCAGCTTTGTAAGTAATCATTTCTACGAGCTTGGCGTCAGGAATTGCTACAAACGTCTGATTCGTTTTTTTTCCTAATTGTAAATTTTGTTTCCACCCCACATTTTTCCCAATAACTAACTGCCCGATTTGAGCGTCCACCAACCGCTTGACTATCAAACTGCTGGTTTGATGAAGATAGTTTTCAACTCGATTGTTTCGCTTAAAGATGATTTGCTGGATTTGATGTGTGGTATATTTCCCTTTCTCAAGTTTTGACTGTAAAAATGCTCGGCGCTTATTCAAACCTTGATTGATTGATTTGAGCTGTTTTCCATCATATAGAGTTGGAGTAAATGTTGGCTTATTTGATGCTAAAGCGACGAGGTTATCAATCCCTAAATCTCTACCTGCTATGAGTTGAGGGTTTAAATCCACCAACGTTACAGGCTTTTTATAAACAACCTCAACAACGTAGGTCGCTGTGGCAGGAACTATCCTTACCTCTATGACATCTTGCGCTTTTGTAGCAATTATTATGTCACTTTGAGATAAATGAAGTAGCCCATTATTTTTCTTTTTTCCCCTTTGTCCTATCGATTGGTTATCATAAATTAACAAGTTACGTCCACAGGTTTTATGTTTGTATTTGGGAATTCGGGGGGGGGATGAAAATTGATGGATATCTCGGTAATAAGCCTTGATTGACTTTTTCCAAGCCTCCGAATCGTGAATAACTTGTTTGAGAACTTGAGTGCTAATTTTAGCAGGTAAGGATTTATAGTCGGCTGTGGGTTTTAGGATGGCATATAACTGTTTTAGACTCTTGGCAGCGCCAACTTTTGACTCAGAGTTAAAAAAGTGTTGCCTCATGTAAGAGTTACCATAATTGTAGAGTTTTTTGGACAGGAAAGATAAGTCATCAAACTGTTTAAAAAACTGATGCTGCCGATCTATGTAATGCCTTTCAACGACAATCATAATTTTTTTGGGGGATAAACGAAAAGTTTTTTGTTGCTTTGTTAAGCACTGTACAATAAAGTCTTGGGATTATCCGATATAGTGTAACACCTCGCCTATGCTTGCGACTTAAATAATAGACTTTCTAATTGATTATTTCCATTAATCTGAGCTTCAGATTAATGGAAATAATCCGCAATCTCATTCATCTCAAATACGCAGGGCGGTTTTTACGGCCTGCTTTTCCCCTGAGACTCCCCTATAATCAAAATAACCCGAATGTAAAGTTTTACTACAAGATTTATCCATAATGACAACTTTAAGCTTAGAGCAAATTGCAGCCAAGTTAGAAAGCCAAAATTCCGCCGATCGCATGGTGGCTTTGGCCAACTTGCGGAATGTGCCTGCTGCAGAGGCGGTGCCTTTGATTAAAAAGGTGTTGAACGACGAAAGTTTGCAGGTACGATCGATGGCTGTGTTTGCTCTTGGGGTCAAACCGACAGCAGAGTGCTATCCTATTCTAGTCAAATTGCTAGAAACAGACCCGGATTACGGCATTCGCGCTGACGCTGCGGGTGCTTTGGGCTATCTCGAAGATATCAGAGCTTTTGATGCTTTGGTGCGCGCTTTTTACGAAGATACTCAATGGCTGGTGCGCTTCAGCGCTGCTGTTTCTCTGGGAAATCTCAAAGATCCCCGGGCCCGCGACGTGCTGCTGAAAGCTCTCGACAGCGATCAAGTGGTGATCCAGCAGGCGGCAATTTCGGCTTTGGGGGAAATTAAAGATATTGGGGCGATCGATCGCATCCTCAATTTTGCTCAGTCGGAAGATTGGCTGATCCGCCAGAGGCTGGCTGAAGCTTTGGGCAATTTGCCGAGTGTTAAGAGCGTTTCGGCTTTGAAATACCTAGAAAAAGATAGCAATTCTCAAGTATCTGAGGCGGCAACAATTTCTCTCGATCGTTTGTCAAAAGCAGAAGTGTGACATAAAACTTTTAGTATGTTAAAAAACCCGGTTTATTCAATAAACCGGGTTAATCCGTATGTTAGCAATCTTAATAAAATTTATAGACTATTCAGTAAAACCAGAATGTATTATTTAAGCTGCGAGGCTAAATCGCAAGTTAAAATAGTTGTCGATCTCCTTTAACCGAAACTAACCATGAATCAAGCGCCCAATCCCTTTAACTCAAATCCCTCCAATCCGCTAGACCCCTTGGAGCAAGAAGTTGACGAGCAAGGTGAAGCATTGCCAAGACAGTACCACCCAGCTACTAAAAAAACTCTGCAAAAAGTCTTTATCATCCTGGTAGTTGTTGGGGCAATTATTGGGGGAATTCTATCTATAGGGGTGATTTCGCTGATGCAGAAAGCCGGACTCACTGATGTGCCGGCAAGGGTACAGAATCCCAAGTAATCAACTCCGAAGAATCTGTCGATGCTGAATGCACTGATTTTCTGGGATGAAGCTTGAGTAACTATGATGTTTTGTATGGATGTTTTCTAAATAATTGATGCTTAAAAATTCTACGGCTGCGCCCGATCGCATTTCACAGCGACAGATTTCGGAAAAACTTGTCTCCTCCGGCTTTCACGCTCTTTCTGACCCCCTGCGGATTCAGATTCTGGAGTTGCTGCGAGAACAGGAGTTGTGCGTTTGCGAATTGTGCGATCGGCTTTCTGTCCCTCAGCCTAAACTCTCTTTTCACCTCAAAGCCTTGAAGGATGCAGCTTTAGTCCGCAGCCGCCAAGAAGGCCGCTGGATTTACTACAGCCTCAATTTAGCTCAGTTTGTCGCCCTCGAACAGTACCTCGCCGAATACCGCCGCTTCAGCCAGATCCTGCCGGCACGCCCCTGTTCTGACGCAGATTAACCCATCAATATTTCTTAATGTGTTGATGGCCTGTTTGTCTTCCCTCATACTTGACATATCAAATTTTATTGATATGATTCCAGTGTACCCCTTAGTTATGGCATTGGGTGAGGTCAATGAACCGAGCAGAAAAGGCCAAGGTTTCCGCACTAAGTATAATTGCTTTGACCATAGGTGCGATCGGGCTTCTCAGCTCCTGCGGACAAGTCCAGTCGCCAGAATCGCAAAGCATTAAAATAGACGGTTCCAGCACCGTGTATCCAATTACGGATGCGATCGCCAAAGAATATCAAAATACCAATCCCAAAAAAGCATCAATTACTGTTGAATTCTCCGGTACTGGTGGAGGATTCAGAAAGTTTTGTGCTGGCGAAACAGACATCAGCAACGCCTCGCGCCCCATCAGCCCAGGGGAAATGGAAGCCTGCAACAAAGCAGGCATCCGCTACTACGAATTACCAGTCGCCTTTGACGCGCTCACAGTAGTAGTCAATCCCAACAATAGCTGGGCAAAAGACATCACAGTAGCCGAACTAAAAAAACTTTGGGAACCCGCCGCCCAAGGAAAAATTACCCGCTGGAATCAGATTCGACCTAATTGGCCAAATCAACCTATAACCCTTTACGGTGCAGGCAAAGATTCCGGTACATTTGACTACTTCACAGAAGCAACAGTAGGTACTGCGAAATCCAGCCGTACCGACTATACAGCTAGTGAAGATGATAATGTTTTAGCCCAAGGAGTTATCAAAGATCCAAATGCCTTGGGTTACTTTGGATTAAGCTATTACGAAACCAATCAAAATCAATTAAAAGCATTAGGAATAGACAATGGTAAAGGGCCAGTTCTACCCAGCATACAAACTGTAGAAAACGCTCAATATCAACCCCTCGGTAGACCTCTTTTTATCTATGTCAGTTACACCGCTGTCCAAAATAAACCAGAGGTGGGCGAGTTTGTGCAATTCTACATGAAAAAAGCACCAACTTTAGTCCAGTCGGTCGGTTACATTCCCCTACCAAGCGAAGGCTATCAACTGATTTACAAGAATTTCTACAATGGCAAAGTTGGGACTTTCTTCGATGGTCAAGCTAGGTTTGACTTAACCATTGGAGAGTTATTACGAAAAGAGGCAAAATTTTAATTTTTTCTCATCAAGTTTCACTTACCAGTTAACTAAATGAACCATCCTCAAGCAACTAACTCACCTGTCAAAGCAGGAAGCAAACTCAGTTTTTTTGAAAGATACCTCACCCTTTGGGTATTTCTTTGTATTTTAGGCGGTATTCTTCTCGGTAGACTATTCCCTAACGTCGCCGTCACCCTTGATGCTCTCAGCTTTTATCAGGTGTCAATTCCTATTGCCATCTGTCTGTTTTTTATGATGTATCCCATCATGGTAAAAATAGACTTTACCCAGGCGGCTAATGCAGCGCGAACGCCCAAACCAGTGATTTTAACATTAGTCGTCAACTGGGTTATCAAACCATTTACAATGGTAGCCTTTTCTCAGTTTTTCTTAGGTTGGCTATTTCGCCCCCTCATTACCGGCACCGAAATAATTCGTGGCAGTGAAGTCTCCATCGCTAGTTCCTACATTGCAGGTACAATATTATTAGGAATTGCCCCATGTACTGCGATGGTTTTAATGTGGGGATATCTGTCCTACGGCAATCAAGGACATACCCTCGTTATGGTTGCCATTAATTCCCTAGCAATGCTGTTTTTATATGCACCATTAGGCAGATGGCTGTTAGCAGCAAATGATTTAGTTGTTCCTTGGCAGACAATAGTATTGTCTGTATTGATTTATGTCGGTTTGCCCTTAGCCGCCGGAATGTATAGCCGTTTCTGGATTTTTAAACATAAAGGGCGAGAATGGTTTGAACGAGAGTTTATGCAATATCTGAGTCCAGTTGCTACGGCGGCCCTTTTGATTACGCTAATTCTTTTGTTTGCCTTCAAAGGAGAGTTGATTGTCAACAATCCTCTGCACATTCTTTTAATTGCTGTGCCTCTGTTTATCCAGACAAACTTCATTTTTCTGATTTCTTATGTAGCAGCTTTAAAACTCAACTTGTGCTACGAAGATTCAGCACCTGCCGCGCTGATTGGGGCCAGCAATCATTTTGAGGTAGCGATTGCTACGGCTGTGATGCTGTTTGGCTTAAACTCAGGTGCAGCCTTGGCTACAGTTGTCGGTGTTTTAATTGAGGTTCCAGTGATGTTAATGTTGGTAGAAATCTGCAAGCGAACAGCATTTTGGTTTCCCCGAAAACCAGAAACTGCATCGCTGCGAGACCCTCGTTGTCTGCCCAATTCCAATTGCTAGAATCTCATGAACGAATTCACTCATAAACCCAAAATTCTCTTTTTATACGGCTCTTTAAGAGAGCGTTCTTACAGCCGCTTGTTGGCGGAAGAATCGGCTCGAATTATTGAGGGGTTCGGTGCAGAGGTTAGGTTTTTTAATCCTCTGGAACTGCCAATTTACGGTAGCGTTCCCGATACGCATCCGAAGGTTCAAGAATTGCGGGAATTGAGCCTGTGGTCGGAGGGTCAAGTGTGGTCTAGTCCAGAAATGCACGGTAATATTACTGGCATTATGAAAAATCAAATTGACTGGATTCCTTTAAATATTGGGGCTGTCAGACCAACTCAAGGCAGGACTTTGGCGGTGATGCAAGTCAGCGGCGGTTCCCAGTCTTTTAATGCTGTCAATACTTTGAGAATTTTGGGCCGCTGGATGCGGATGTTTACGATTCCGAATCAGTCTTCGGTTGCGAAGGCTTATCAGGAATTTAATGAAGATGGGACGATGAAGGATTCGCCTTACCGCGATCGCGCGATCGACGTAATGGAGGAACTGTACAAGTTTACCTTGCTGTTGCGGGAGCAAACCGACTATTTGACCGATCGCTACAGCGAACGCAAGGAACAAGCAGCTAAAGAGGCGATCGCCCTAGCAAATCGCGCCCTTGAAACATCTAACTAACAACCACCAACTAACAACTAACAACCAACAACCAACAAATCCCATGAAAAAAGTAATGTTTGTGTGCAAAAGAAACTCCTGCAGATCGCAAATGGCAGAAGGATTCGCTAAAACCATCGGCGCCGGCAAGATTGGAGTCACCAGTTCCGGGTTAGAATCAAGCAGAGTTCATCCAACAGCAATTCAAGTCATGTCAGAAATCGGCATTGACATCACCGATCAAACATCCAACCCATTAAACGAATTCAATGCAGAAGACTACGACGCCGTAATTTCTCTCTGCGGCTGCGGCGTGAATTTACCCGAAGCGTGGGTATTGCGAGAAGTGTTTGAAGATTGGCAACTCGACGATCCCGACGGACAACCCATCGAAACTTTTCACCGCGTTCGAGATGAAATTAAAGCACGAGTTGAAACATTAGTGGACTCTCTCAAGTAAGATTAAGTAGACGGGCGGGCAGGATGCCCACCCCACAATAAAATTAACTTTTGTGGAACAGGCCGAAAAGCCTGTTCTTAAGAATGGTGCAAGATGTGAGTTTCAATTAACTTTGTAGCGACAGTTAAAATTTGTCGCTTTCGCATCCAAAGAATTAGTGCTAAATTATGAGAGGCGTTCCGCCGGAACGCCTCTAAATCCGTTGCGAGCAGAGACTAAAAAGTTTAGCACATGATTCAGACCGCAGTCACGCCTTTCAAAAACAAACTTCACTCAGCTTTAACTAAAAAGCAGATTACAGTTTTACAAATAAATCTCGGCAAACGCTGCAACCTCGCTTGCACTCACTGCCACGTTGAAGCTAGCCCGACACGAACAGAAGAACTTTCCCCGGAAATTTGCGACCAATTAATTGAAATCATTCGCCGCTTTCCTCAAATTCAAACTGTTGACCTCACCGGCGGTGCTCCCGAAATGCTTTACGGTTTTAAACCGCTAGCGGAAGCTGCCAGGGCTGCAGGTAAAGAGGTAATTGTTCGTTCTAATTTGACTATTTACTTTGAAAAAGGTTTTGAAGATATTCCCGAATATTGCGCGCAGCACCAACTCAGAATTGTGGCGTCGCTTCCCTGCTACCAAGCTGACAATGTGGACAAAATGCGTGGCAACGGTGTTTTTGACAGTTCGATTCGGGCGCTGCAAAAGCTAAATCAGTTGGGATACGGAAAAAACCCAAATTTAACTCTGGATTTGGTGTACAATCCACAAGTGCCGGCAACAGACAAGTTTTCGCTAACACCGGAACAAGGCAAGTTAGAGGAAGATTACAAGGTTTATTTAGCCGAAGATTTTGGGATTTGTTTTAATCAATTGTTCGCGATTACTAATTTGCCGGTGGGACGGACTAAGTTTCATTTGGAACATAAGAAACTTCACAAGTCTTATCTGGGGTTTTTGGAGGATAATTTTAATCCCGGTACTCTGGAACATTTAATGTGCCGTAACGAATTGTCGATCGACTATTTGGGCAATGTCTACGACTGCGATTTTAACCAAATGGAAAATCTGCCGGCGAAAACTGGCAGTGGGGAAAAGATAAATACTGCTAAATTGCTTGCATCTGGCAGTTTAGATGTGATTCAAGATGTGCAAACGGCTGCTTATTGTTACGGCTGTACGGCGGGTAGCGGTTCTAGCTGTGGCGGTACTTTGATTTAATTTAAGGGAAAAGTTGCGCTTTATTACAAAGTTTTTTAGCGCTAAAGCGCAACTATAGACCTTACGGTGTATGCAATGAATGAGTGGAGAGTTTAGGTAATGAATGATTCGCGATCGCCCGATGAAAATCCGCCGCCATCAAATAGGTGGAAACTGATTTTAGGGATTGGTTTAGCTGTGGCTTTAATTGCAGCGACTAGGTTTTTTAACTTTCAAGGAATTCTGAAAAATGCCTTGGAGTCGATCGCGAGTCTCGGCCCGTGGGGCCCGGCAGCTTTTATTCTCATTTACATTGTCGCAACCGTTCTATTTATCCCCGGTTCTTTGCTGACTCTCGGTTCTGGCGTTTTGTTTGGAGTCGTTGGCGGTTCGGTTTGTGTTTCCATCGGCTCAGTTTTAGGTGCAACTTGCGCTTTTTTGGTAGGGCGGTATTTAACTCGCGACTGGGTTTCCAAACAGATAGAGGGCAATCAAAAATTTAAGGCGATCGACTCCGCAGTTGCTTCTGAAGGATGGAAAATTGTGCTGCTGACGCGACTTTCTCCCATTTTTCCGTTTAATTTGCTTAACTATGCTTTTGGAGTCACGCAGGTATCTCTAAAAGATTATTTTTTGGCATCTTGGATCGGCATGATTCCCGGAACAGTCATGTATGTTTATATCGGTTCCCTGGCCGGGAGTTTGGCTGCACTTGGATCTAGCGGGCGATCGCGCACTGCTGCTGAGTGGACTCTTTACGGCATTGGTTTGGTAGCAACGATCGCCCTCACCGTTTATGCAACCCGCTTGGCTAAAAAAGCTTTAGACGAAAAAATTTCCCCTTGAAACCAAAGCACAAATCAGTAAAATTGTCAATAGAGTTTTGCTCATACATTATAATACATTAGAAATCTAAAAAACTCCGTATTTTCTCTGTGTTATTTACAATTATTTTGTTATACAAACGAGATAGATATTAAAGATATCGTAAAGCACAAACCTCAAATAGGTAAATCGAACGTCGAAATATACAATTGATGCCAAAATAGAAGGCGAGTGCCCAACCATAAGAAAAATTGTTTGCAATCCGGAATGTAAGTCTTACCATTTTAGATTTTAGATTTTAGATTTTAGATTGGGAATGACTGATGACCACCAGGGTTGGCAGCACCGGTCTACAGTTGCATTATTTTCTGAAACTGGTTTCACGACTTGGCTGATATTAATTCTGCCGAATGACCAATACAGTTTGATGAATTTGATTCGGAGAGAACATTTGATGATGCAAAACCCAGCAAATCAAGCCGGATCTGTGTCTGCGCCGCCGCCACACCAAACAAAAAAGCTGCGCCAAATCTGGGACAACATTAGCAATTCTGCTCAATCGCAGTGGCAGCAAGCGCACAGTCTTTGGCAACACAGACGGCAGCGCCGCCATTTGCTGACCCTGCTAATTCTGGGTACCACCGCTTTAACCATTAGCACAACAGCTTGCATCAGCTATTTTTTTGTACGCGGACTAATCCTTGACAATTTAAAGCAAATAGCACTATTAAAACTAGAAAAAGGCACCGATGAAATCGACCGCTGGCTAAGCAGCCGCAAAGCAGAAATAGAAACCATTGCTTACGATCCTACGGTTGGCACTCTCAATTGGCAATTAGTCGAACCCCGGTTGCAAGGAGAAATATACCGGTTAAAAGAGTATTTCATCCTGTCATTAATTCAACCCGACGGCTCATTTATCAATACTCTAGGCAACCGCGCGAACAGCAAAGACCGCCAACACTTTCAAAAAGCAATGGCCGGACAGCTCAACGTTTCCGACCCGCTGATCGGCCGCAGTACAAAAGTTTCTACGATTATTATTTC
The DNA here is from genome assembly GCF_036700325.1 of Microcoleus sp. Z1_B2. Classification (NCBI taxonomy): domain Bacteria; kingdom Bacillati; phylum Cyanobacteriota; class Cyanophyceae; order Oscillatoriales; family Microcoleaceae; genus Microcoleus; species Microcoleus sp. Z1_B2. The sequence continues at coordinate 30,567 of NZ_JAUBOQ010000001.1, read as the reverse complement.
AGCTCCTATTTGGGCCTTACCTCCCGCTCCCAATCAAGTAATTGGAGTCCTATCGGGCAGCATTAAATTAGACCGAGTAACATCTGTCGCTAACAGCTTACTGTACGGTTCCGAAAGTTATGCTTTTGCGCTCAATTCACAAGGAGTGCCAATTGTTCATCCCAACAATAACTTAATCGGAAATATCGACCAGGAGGCCCCAAGCTTTTTACAGTCAAAAGACCCCGCTCTCTCCACAATTGCGCGGCAGATGATCGACCGCCAGACGAACATCGAACTGGTAAAAATAGATAACAAATGGGTGTATGTAGCCTATGCTCCCCTCAAGGAAGTTAACTGGTCGATGGCTTTAGTAATTCCCCGCGAAAATATTGAATCCCAACTGCAAGCATTAAATTTGCTGACATCCGTAGTCGCCGGACTGCTCATCCCGGCAATGCTAGCAGCCATTTGGCTAATTTACTCCTCCGAAAACAATCGCGCTCAAGCGGAGCGAGAAGCCATGCTCAACCGGATTGCCGGACGCATTCGCGCTTCTCTTGAATTAGACAAGATTGTGCAAAGTACAGTCGAAGAAATAGTAAGTTTGCTGCACCTAGAACGGGCGGCTTTTGGTTGGTACAAACCGCAAGAAAAAACGTTACAAATCCTGTGGGAATATTGCCCATCTGATTCTCCGACACAAGCCCTAAAGTTTGAGTCTTACTTTATCGAAAATGTGTTAGTACGGAGTGGTCAAGGCGAACCAATTATTCTTTCGAGCGACACTTGGGCGGAGGGTGTAACTCAACCGCCGGAACTTAAAGCTAATAGCTATTTAGCCGTACCTGTCCAGACTCAGAACCAGCCGCAGGGTTATTTAATTTGTAGCCACGCTACTCATTGGCTTTGGAGTCGGGAGGAAATTCAACTGTTAAAAGCTGTAGCAGACCAATTGGCGATCGCAATTACTCAAGCTCACCTTTACAGTCAAACCCAAGACCAAGTAAAACTGCTTAATAGTGCCTTAAATGAACTGAAAAAAACTCAAACTCATTTAGTGCAGAGCGAAAAAATGTCATCCCTAGGTCAAATGGTGGCTGGAATAGCGCACGAAATCAACAACCCCGTTAACTTTATTTCGGCTAATTTGCCTCACACCAGCAAATATACTAAAGATTTATTAGAGTTGGTGAGTTTATACAAAGAAGCATTCCCAGAGGTTCCCCAGGAAATCGCAGAATTTAGCGAAGAAATCGAGTTAGAATTTATCGAGGAGGATTTGCCGCATATATTGAATTCTATGAAAATAGGAAGCGAACGCATTCGCAGCATAGTTCTTTCTTTGCGGAACTTTTCTCGCCTGGATGAATCTGACAAAAAGCTAGCGGATATTCACGAAGGTATAGAAAATACCTTGCTGCTGCTCTCCAACCGCATTAAAAATAGAATTTATATAGTCAAGAAATACGGAAAAGTGCCTTCAGTCGAGTGCTATCCGTCTCAGCTAAATCAGGTGTTTATGAACTTGCTGAGTAATGCGATCGATGCCTTGAACGAGATCGATCGCCTGGATAAAATTATTACTATTTCCACGGGGGTAGTTCGCGAACATGGCGGTAAATTTCTGAAAGTGGCGATCGCCGACAACGGCCCCGGCATTCCCGACAGCGTTAAAGACCAAATTTTTAACCCATTTTTTACTACTAAAGATGTGGGTAAAGGCACGGGTTTGGGGTTAGCAATTAGCTACAAAATTGTAGTAGATGGACATGGTGGTAGCATCACAATTGCTAAACCTCCGGGGGGAGGAACGGAATTTTTGGTTAAAATTCCTATTAGTAACGGAAAGTAAAACGATTTTAGATTTTAGATTTTAGATTTTAGATTTGGGAAGGACTGATAAAATAAGAGTTTATAGCTTGTCTACAGTTGCCTTGTTTAAACTCGTACAAGTAGGAAGTGGGAAAGGAAGCCCGCAGATTTTGTAAAGTTTTAACGGAGGTAAGGGATAGAAGGAAGAGGGAAGAGGGGCTAAACAGTTTTAATTAATGCTAAATTTACGGCGGTTGGCTAAAATTAGAATAGTTTTTGTTAAAGGTGTTTTATGGCTGTTGGCAAGGATACAATTTTCGAGCGCTTTTTGTCGCCCCTGATGCGACTGGCGATCGACGAAGAAGCGCTGAAACGACTCTACGAAGGTATCGACTGGGAAACAGCGGGCGATCGCTACCGACAACCCAACTTAGTTTATCCCGAATATTACAGCAGCCAAAACTTTCACGGCATTAAACGCGGCTATCTCAACCCCAGTGCCGCCGTTTCCTACGATCCCATCACGCAATATGTTTTGCCTCCCCACGAAACAGTCGTCAGGCAAGGCTTAATTGACGCTGTGCGGGTGAAACCGCGCCGAATCATCGATTTGGGATGCGGCACCGGTTCGACAACGCTCATGCTCAAGCAGGCTTTTCCCGAAGCGGAAGTTGTCGGCCTGGACTTGTCGCCTTATATGCTGGTAGTTGCCGACATGAAAGCGCAAAAAGCCGGCTTAAATATCCAGTGGTTGCACGGAAATGCCGAAAGCGTTGCTTTTGGCGATGCTAGCTTCGATTTAGTCGCAGCTTCCTTGCTGTTTCACGAGACGCCACCTGCTGTATCGCGGGCAATTTTGCGAGAAAGCTTCCGACTGCTGAAGGTTGGGGGACAAGTGGCAATTTTGGACGGAAACCAAAAAACTTTGCGGCAGACAGAGTGGCTGACTGATATCTTTGAAGAGCCTTATATTAAGTCTTACGCGGCTGGCAGCCTCGATGCTTGGGTGGGGGCTGCAGGATTCGCGGGGGTGCAAACTCACGAACACTGGTGGGTGAATCAGGTGACGCAGGGCGTGAAACCTTTGCCGGGGGAAGATTTGGAACAGGCTAAGGTGGCGAGGGGGTGGAATTGGGGCGATCGAACTCCTGATTTTGATGGCGATTTACCGGGCATTCCAGCTCCGGCTTGACTTATTGTTGAGGTGTATTTTTCGCCCTTTGGGGGCGGGTTTCATAGATGGTTAGTTTTAGGTTGAGATGGTTGGTAAAACCCGCCCCTACTAACTTGCTAATGACTGATGATTAATGACTAATGACTAATGACTCTAAAAGCAGTTTTATTTGATTTTAATGGTGTGATTGTTAATGACGAGCCAATTCACGAGAAAATAATCGCACAATTGATGCTCGATGAAAATCTCCAGCTCAAACGTGGGGAGTTTCGAGAAATTTGTTTGGGAAGGAGCGATCGCGCTTGCATTACCGAACTGCTCAAGCGCCGGGGACGATATCTAACAGAAACATATCTCGATCGACTGCTGCAGCGCAAGGCCGAAGCTTACAAAGCTCAAATAGATACTTTGGAGAAACTGCCGATTTATCCCGGTTTGGCAGAATTTATTGATAAAATTCGGCCCGCCGGACTGAAAATGGCCGTAGTTAGCGGGGCAATGCGATCGGATATAGAATTGGTGTTAGATCGGGCCGGTTTGGCAGCAAACTTTGAGTTAATTGTTGCAGGCGATGACTTGACGGCAAGCAAACCAGCACCCGACGGCTATCTATTGGCTGTGGAACTTCTCAACCAGAAATATCCCGACTTTAACCTGCAACCGATCGAGTGTTTGGCGCTAGAAGATACTTTTGCGGGGATTGAAGCGGCGAAAAAAGCGGGGATTCAGGTTGCGGGTGTGACTCACACTTACCCGTTTCACATGATTCAGCGCCAAGCTAATTGGACGGTGGACTATTTTGCTGATTTAGAGTTGGATAGAGTGGCGGCATTTTGCTCGATCGCCCCCACTGAGCCGGCTGCGGAAAACACTTGACCTTTTTAGCAGTTACGTGCTAGTGTAAGTGACGGTCTGCGAACGTGAGAGCAAGCAAAACCTGTCAGCCTTTTAGATTCGGCAATCTCGCATCTAAAATGCTAAATTAAAACTCAATCAGGGGAATTAGCTCAGTTGGTAGAGCGCTGCGATCGCACCGCAGAGGCCAGCGGTTCGAGTCCGCTATTCTCCATAAATTAGGGGTATTTCTACAGGTGACGATCGTACTCAAAGCGAAGTGCGATCGTCACCTGCTTTGATACTCGCCTATGCAAGTGCGATCGACTCGGTTGCTGCTTAAGTTTTAGCATCAATAACCTGTCGAGAGCGAGAAACCCGCTTTCTATGAGTGTGCGATCGACCCGGTTGCTGCCTAACTGGTAGCATCAATAAGATAATTTATGTAAAGAAACCGGGTTTCTAATGTCACACTAATTCCTGAAAAGACGTATTTGGGCGTCTAAACCAGGTTTGCCAAAAAAATCCGCTACGCCCGCGATCCCAACCCTGATGTCATCAGTCAATCTAAAATCGAAAATCGAAAATCTAAAATGGTATCACCCCGGTTTCTGGCGCAGTTGCCCTCAATCCCACAAAACATTCATTTTGTCAAAAACAATAAGTTTTGTAGCTAAAAATACAACAGTCTGCTGGCGCGAGTCTTAATATCAAGTCGCTATGTGTTATTATTCTCAATCATCTGACTCATCTATTCAAGAGTAACAAGAAAAAATGACAAAGCGATTCGATCGGCGGAAATTTATTTTATACAGTTCTGCTACCCTAACATCAAGTTTATTTCTCAAAGCTTGTAGAACTCCAACTCCAACAGCAACTCCAGCCGCTTCTCCCACATCAACAGGAACTACACCAGCAGCAGCCGGGGGCGGAAACACGATCAAAGTAGGAATTTTGCATTCCTTGAGCGGCACGATGTCCATCAGCGAAAAAAGCGTTGTCGATGCCGAACAATTAGCGATCGAAGAAATCAATAAAGCTGGTGGCGTTCTCGGAAAACAAATCGAAGCAGTAATAGAAGACGGCAACTCAGACTGGCCGACTTTTGCCGAAAAAGCCAAAAAATTGATCGACCAAGATAAAGTTGTCACCGTCTTCGGATGCTGGACATCCGCTAGCCGCAAAGCAGTATTGCCAGTATTTGAAGAAAAAAATCATATGCTCTGGTATCCCGTACAATACGAGGGTCAAGAGTGTTCCAAAAATATCTTTTATACTGGGGCAGCCCCGAACCAACAAATCGAACCCGCAGTGGACTGGCTGCTAGAAAATAAAGGCAAAAAATTCTTCTTAGTCGGGTCTGACTACGTTTTTCCCCGCACTGCCAATACAATTATCAAGGCCCAGCTAGCAGCCAAAGGTGGCGAATTAGTTGGGGAAGATTACATTCCTTTGGGTGGGACAGAAGTCACGCCAATTATTAGTAAAATTAAGGCAGCTTTGCCAGACGGCGGCGTCATTTTTAATTCCCTCAACGGCGACAGCAACGTAGCATTCTTCAAACAGTTGCAGGGTGCAGGTTTGGGCCCGGACAAATATCCGTCAATGTCAGTCAGTATTGCAGAAGAAGAAGTAAAGGCGATCGGCGTAGAATATCTTAAAGGCCATTACGCCGCCTGGAATTACTTCATGACTGTGGAATCTCCGGCCAATACAAAATTTGTGGAAGCTTTCAAGGCAAAATACGGCAAAGATAGAGTGACCAATGACCCGATGGAAGCAGCTTATATCATGGTTTACCTGTGGAAGCAAGCTGTCGAAAAAGCAGGGACAGCCGACGATTTGGAAAAAGTACGGGCAGCCGCTTTGGGTCAAACCTTTGACGCGCCGGGGGGCACAGTAACGATGGAAGTTAACCATCACCTTTCTAAATTTGTGCGGTTGGGCGAAGTTAGAGATGACGGTTTATTTAACATCGCATTTGCTACACCCGAAGCAGTGAAGCCGGTGCCTTGGAATCAATTTGTTGCTGAAACACAAGGCTTTGCTTGCGATTGGTCAGACCCCGCAAAAGGTGGCAAATTCAAAGTTTGATAAGTAGGTAATACCAATTTCAATACGCTTGGGTGAAGCCCGATCCCCCCTAGCCAAGGGCGGGCACGGGGAGTAGGGGTAGCACCGCCCCTACCAAGGGGGGAGTAAGAGCATTCTTTCGTCAATCCCTACTCCCGTTAATAAGAGGTAATATCATGTCCGGTCGATTACTCCTAATACGGTAGGGGCGGGTTCACGAAAAATATCTGCCAATAATTGACAATCTCAAAAACCCGCCCTTTTAATCGCAGTCACTCGATCGGACATGATATAACCGGAGTCTTCAAATTCCCCCTTAATATAGGGGAACTGGACTCTTCAAAGTCAACCCCTACTCCCCTTATTAAGGGGGATTTAGGGGAATCGAGATACTGAATCTAAGCATTTTTTATATAAAACTCGATGCTTAACTTGACACCAATGGGGTAAAATCAGCCCCTAATTATCCGCGAACAAAGTTAACCGACTTGATGCAGGAGTAACACAATTGGCGATATTAGATGGTTTATTTAACGGCCTTAGCATCGGCGCTGTTTTACTAATTGCAGCCCTGGGATTAGCGATTATTTTCGGGCTGATGGGCGTAATTAATATGGCTCATGGCGAGTTGATGATGCTGGGGGCTTATACAACTTTCGTAGTGCAAAATGTCTTCAAAGGTATCGGAGGATTTGCTTTTGAAACCTACATTTTATTTGCAATTCCCCTAGCTTTTTTAGTGGCTGCATTGGTAGGATTAATTCTCGAACGGGGAGTGATTCGCTATCTTTACGGGCGGCCGCTAGAAACTCTGCTGGCAACTTGGGGCGTAAGTTTAATTTTGCAGCAGTTTGTCCGCAGCGTGAGTTGGGTGTTGGTAATTGGGATTGCGGTGTTTTGTTTGCTGTTTTTTGGCGGTTTGCGGGTGCTGAAATCGCGCCTGGATTTCGATCGCATTCGCAGCACAATTATCGCCATAATTTTGCCTTTATCTTTGGGTATTTCCTGGGCGGTGAGCACCTTTTTAGGGCAAACTTACAAACTGGCCGTAACTCAACCTTGGTTTGGCGCTCAAAATGTGGACGTGACTGCACCGCAATGGTTGCGGGGCGGCATACCGCTGGGCAATTTTCAGTTGCCCTACGCGCGAATTTTTATTATTGTCCTCACCGGAATTTGTTTGGCGGGAATTTACCTATTTTTGCAAAAGTCTGTGTGGGGATTGCGGATTAGATCCGTGACGCAAAATCGCAGCATGAGTGCGTGTTTGGGTATTCCTACCGAACAAGTAGACGCGCTGACTTTTGCTTTGGGTTCAGGCTTGGCTGGTGTCGCTGGGTGCGCGATTAGTTTGATTGGTTCGGTAGGGTCAAATACCGGACAAAATTATATAGTCGATACCTTTATGGTGGTGGTTGTGGGCGGTGTTGGCAAGATTGTGGGGAGTGTAGTTGCTGCGATCGCGATCGGCACTGCCAATTACCTGATCGGTTCGGGAACTCTAGCATTAATGTTCGCTCCTATCAAGCCTTTAGCCGACTTCTTCACATTTTTCGCCACAACCAGCATGGCAAAAGTAATGGTATTCGCCTTAATTATGGCTTTTCTGCAAGTGAAGCCGGGAGGGATTTTCCCGCAAAAAGGGCGGACGGTAGAAAATTAAAAATTACAACTGCGAGTGTAGCGAAAAATGCAGAAAAAACATCAAAAACCCTGGGTAAAAGAAGCGGCAATTGTCAGCGCGATCGCCCTCACATTCATCTTACTCCTCCCAGGAATACTCCCCGACGTTCGGCTCAATCAATTAGGGCGATTTTTAGCACTAGCAATTGCAGCCCTCGGCATAGACTTAATTTGGGGATACACGGGTTTACTTAGTTTAGGACATGGGGTGTTTTTTGCGATCGGCGGCTACGCCTTCGCCATGCACCTAAAACTGCAAATTCCCCCAACCGCCAGCAGTCAATTGCCAGAATTTATGAACCTCTACGGCGTTACCGAACTCCCCTGGTTTTGGCAACCATTTTATTCATTTCCCTTCTCAGCATTAGCAATAGTTCTCATCCCCGCCATCTTGGGTGCACTTTTAGGTTATTTAGTATTCCGCAATCGGATTCGAGGCGTTTACTTTTCAATTCTTACCCAAGCAGCAACCATTGTATTTTTCAACTTCTTTAACGGTCAGCAAAAACTGATTAACGGCACCAACGGACTCACCGACTTTAAAACCTTGTTCGGAGCCACAGTCAATGACCGAGATACTCAATATATTTTCTACATTCTCACCATACTATTTCTAGCAGCAAGTTATGCCCTCTGCCGATGGCTGACCAGCGGACGCTTCGGTCGCCTGCTAGTAGCAATTCGCGACGACGAAGTGCGCCTGCGTTTCTCAGGTTACAATCCCACAGGATATAAAGTTTTAGTCTTTGCAATTTCCGCCGGTTTAGCCGGGATTGCCGGCGCATTATTTACCGTACAAACCGGAATCATTTCGCCAAAAGCAATGGATATTGCCTTTTCAATTGAAATGGTAATCTGGGTCGCAGTGGGAGGCCGCGCCACATTATCTGGAGCAATATTAGGAGCGCTGCTAGTCAACTTTGGCAAGAGTTTTTTGAGCGAACAATTTCCCGAAGTGTGGCTATTTTTCCAAGGCGCGCTATTTTTAATAGTAGTCACAGTCCTGCCCGACGGCATAGTCGGATGGCTGCAAGATCAAAGTTTCGACCAAATCCGCAGCTTGTTCAGAAAACCGAAGTACGTATCTACTTACCCCAGCCTGGAACAAGACCCCCAAGTGCAGCTCGAAAAAGAAGAACTTGAACATTGAGTGCAAAAATATCGTGTAATTTATAAGTAGGCTGACATAAATAAATGTCACCTACAACAGACAAACAAAGCAATCGCAATAGACTTGGGAAAATCTGCGTTTCTCTCTGAGGAGACGCAATATATATGTCCACCTACTTAGATATCCGTAGCAAGTAGCTTCGTTCTTTAACTTGAGGGACAACATATGGCAGATATTATTGACTACAAAATCTACGGCGACGATTTGCAACTCATCGAGATTGAACTCGACCCCAAAGAAGGCGTCAGGGCTGAAGCTGGAACCATGACATACATGGAAGGCGACATCCAAATGCAAACATCCACAGGCGGCGGCTTATTTCAAGGTTTCAAACGAATGCTGACAGGAGAGGGTTTTTTCATTACCACCTTTGTCAACGCCGGAAATCGTAAAGCCCGCGTAGCTTTTGCCGCCCCCTATCCGGGTAAAGTAATTCCCCTTGATTTAGGCCAACTTGGCGGTAAATTTTTGTGTCAAAAAGACTCATTTCTCTGTGCGGCCAACGGCATTGACATTGAGGTAGCTTTCACGAAGCGGCTCGGTGCCGGTTTCTTTGGCGGAGAAGGTTTTATTCTGCAAAAGTTGCAGGGTGACGGGCTAGCTTTTGTTCATGCGGGAGGAACAATAGTTGAGAAAAATTTGGGAGTTGGCGAAGTGTTGCGAGTAGACACCGGCTGTTTAGTAGCTTTTGCAGCGACTGTAGATTACGATATTCAGTTTGTTGGCGGGTTTAAAAATGCTTTATTTGGAGGTGAAGGCTTGTTTTTGGCAAAGATGACTGGGCCGGGAAAAGTATACGTGCAAAGTTTGCCACTCTCGAAGTTAGCTGAACGGATTTTAGCTGCTTCTCCACCTCCTATTTCGAGCAGCTCTAGCAGTTTTAGTTTAGAGTAAAATAACCATTTATGTGCTTGTGTAGGGTGCGTCAGCTAGCAGATTTTCCGGCTTACCCAGAGACTGTTAACTGACGCACCTTCTCAGAGAAAATCAGCGCTCTCAGGTGCGTCAGCCCACAGATTTTCTGGCTTACCGAGAGACTTTTAACTGACGCACCCTACCCGGAGAAATTACCTATGAATGGCAAAGTATTAGAAATAGAAAACTTGACTGTGAGTTTTGATGGTTTTAAAGCCATCAACGGTTTAAATTTTAGTATGGATGCGGGCGAACTGCGAGTTATTATTGGGCCCAATGGTGCGGGGAAAACTACTTTTCTCGATTCAATTACTGGGAAGGTGCAGCCGACTGAGGGCAGGGTGTTATTTAAGGGACAAAATTTACGCAAGTTGTCGGAAGATAGGATTTCGCGTTTGGGAATTGGCCGCAAGTTTCAGACGCCGCGAGTTTACTTGAATTTAACGCCACGCGAAAATTTGGAATTGTCTTGCAGTCGCCACAAAAATGTTTTTTCAACTTTGTTCCAGCCTGCTTCTGCTGCTGAAAAACGCACGGTTTCTGGTTTGTTAGAAACCATTGGTTTAGTTGCTAAGGCTGATATTTCGGCGGGTTTGCTTTCTCACGGGGAAAAGCAATGGTTGGAAATTGGAATGTTGGTGGCTCAATCTCCTGATTTGTTGTTGGTAGATGAACCTGTGGCGGGTTTGACGGATGAGGAAACGATGTTAACTGGGGAGTTGCTGATTTCGTTGGCCGAAAGTCATTCGGTGTTGGTAATTGAACACGATATGGAGTTTGTGCGGCAAATTGCGCGGCAGGTGACGGTGTTGCATCAGGGTGCGGTTTTGTGTGAGGGGACTATGGATGAGGTGCAAAATGACGATCGGGTAATTGAGGTATATTTGGGAAAACCTGACAGTTGACAGTTGACAGTTGACAGTTGACGTATCATCTTTGGTAAATTAACCACAAGATTTGTAGGGGCGGGTTAACCAACAATCTTTCATCCTCACCGACAATCTACAGAAACCCGCCCCAGCGACCAAATTTGAGCGCGGGTAATTCAACGGACACGAGGCCAATTACCAATTACCAATTACCAATTACCAATTATCCATTACCCATCTAAAAACTATGCTACAAGTTTCTAATTTGAATGTTTATTACGGCGAAAGTCACATTTTGCGCGATGTCGATTTAAGCGTAAATGCTGGGCAAATGGTTTGCTTGATCGGCCGCAATGGTGTGGGCAAAACTACGATGCTAAAAACGATTATGGGGTTGCTGCAACCGCGCAGTGGCACTATTGCTTTTGGCGGACAATCTATTGCTTCTAAGTTGACTTACCAGCGGGCTAGATTAGGCATTGGTTATGTGCCTCAAGGGCGTGAAATTATTCCACGTTTGACTGTAAAAGAAAATCTTTTGTTAGGTTTGGAAGCGAAACCAAGCAAAACCAAAAATCCTGAAGTTCCTGATGAAATTTTTGAGTTATTTCCGGTTTTGAAAACTATGCTCGATCGCCTGGGAGGTGATTTGAGCGGGGGACAGCAGCAGCAGTTAGCTATTGCTAGGGCTTTGATGGGTGAGCCGCAGTTGCTGGTTTTGGATGAACCTACGGAGGGGATTCAGCCATCGATTATTTTAGATATTGAAGCTGCGGTGCGCCGTGTGGTTGCGACTAGGGGAATTTCTGTTTTGTTGGTGGAGCAACATTTGCATTTTGTGCGGCAAGCTGACTGGTATTATGCTATGCAAAAAGGCGGGATTGTGGCTTCGGGAAGCACTAGCGAGTTAAGTGATGAGGTGATTCAGAGGTTTTTGGCTGTTTGATTCAGAAGGAAGGCACGACACGGATTTGGACACGGATACACGGATTAATTAACAATCTGGAAATGAGGCAGAGCCTCTAGGTGTTTATTCCCAGGCTCTGCCTGGGAACAAGGACAAGGAGGCAGAGCCTGGAAGGGATGCAGTCCGCGCACCATGCGGACTTTGTTTGACAAGAAGCGATTTCAATCGCGCCGGAAACGAGACTATATTATTGATTTTTTCTGCCGTCTGGCATTGTGGTGCCGGCCATACTTGCTCGATCGATAGTAGCGCCATCTATATTAGCATTGCGGAGGTTGGCATCGGAAAGATTGGCATCTCTCAAGTCAGAAAATCGCAAGTCTGCACCGTCTAGATTTGTCTTTGTCAAGTTAGCTTTTCTAAGGTTAGCGTTGCTGATTCTCGCTCCTACTAATTCGGCTCCGCTTAAGTTTGTGCGAGCTAGATTGGTGTTGACAAAATCTGATATCTCGAAGCGACTACCGCTGAGGTTGGCATCTGATAAATCCGATCCTGTCAGGATGGGATTTTTTAAGTTAAGGTTAACTAATTTTACGGCTCGGAGGTCGCAGCGGGAGCAGCTTTGAGTTAGCAGCAGCGTTTCGACGTTGGCGTTGATTTGGTCGATTTGTTGCTGGGAGAAATTTTCGGCAAATTGTGGGGAGACGTAGCCGAGCTTTTTGGGGTCGTTTGCTTTTGGTTGGGGTGTTTGGATTGGGGGTGTTTGGATTTGTTGGGGTGTTTGGATTTGTTGGGGTGTTTGTGGTTGGGGTGTTGGGATTGGTTGGGGTGTTGGGATTGGTTGGGGTGTTGGGATTGGTTGGGGTGTTTCTATTTGCCCGATCGCACTTAGTTGCAGCCCCACCTTCGGCAGTTCGAGAGTTGCTGCAAAAATTAGTAGGGCGATCGATAATATTGTGATTTTTCTCATAAATAAATAACAAGAGTGCAAAAATACCATTGATATTGTATGATACTCCGAAAAGCGAACGCCCTACATTGAGATCAATAAATCTCAACTTAGATCAAATACTTCGGAACCGTCTGGTGTGCCAATTATCTTTTATATTGCTGTTTAGCAGTCAGTATTTAGCAGTCAGTATTTAGCAGCGAGCTATGAAGATTCTGTTAGTAGAAGATGACTATCGCATTGCCCAAGCATTAGCAGAAGCCCTCACCGACCAACATTATGCCGTAGATATAGCCGCCGACGGTCAAGAAGGTTGGAACTTTGCAGAAGCTTTTACTTATGACTTAATTCTGCTAGATGTGATGCTGCCAAAATTAGATGGAATTAGCCTTTGTCAGCGCTTGCGCCGACAAGGTTTAAAAACCCCCGTGTTAATGCTAACAGCCAGAGACACCAGCAATGATAAAGTCATGGGATTAGATGCGGGAGCCGATGATTATGTCGTTAAACCTTTTGATTTGCCCGAATTAGCAGCAAGAATTAGAGCCTTACTGCGGCGGGGAAGTACAACTTTACCACCAGTATTAGAGTGGGAAAATCTGCGTTTAAACCCGAATACCTGCGAAGTTACTTATCGCGATAATTTGCTGCATCTTACACCAAAGGAGTACAGTTTGCTAGAATTATTCCTGCGAACAGGAGGGCGCGTTTTAACACGGAGTGCTATCCTAGACCATATATGGGCTTTTGAAGACTCGCCAGGAGAAGAAACCGTAAAAGTTCATCTCCGGGGTTTGCGGCAAAAACTGAAAGCTGCAGGTGCACCAGCTAATTTTATTGAGACTATTTATGGCATCGGTTATCGGCTCAACCAAAACCTCTAATCCCCAATTTCAAGCTTTGGGATGGCGTTTATTGCTATCTTACTTAACAGTAATGGTAGCTATTTTAGGAACTTCTGCTATTGCTGTTTATGAATTATTTGCCAGCAGTTTGTATCAAGAATTAGACCAGAGATTGGAGGTTTTGGCTCAAGCAGCTTCTCACAGTTTAGTTGCGATCGAAAAGCAGCATATTTCAGAAAATCCAGAAAAAAAAGGCGATGAATCTGACCAAGAAAGTGAACAGCGCAATGATGATATTCAAATTGAACTCCATCGGAAAAAAGTAACGCGCCAGTTAGATAAAGACGGAGACTTAGACATTCCCTGGCAAAATCTGCGGGAACCAGATCAAGCTGTAGAATGGTTTAATGAAGCAGGTAAAATGTTAGGAAATTCCGGCAATACTTTACCGCCAGTACCGATAAAATCGGGTTTCCAAACCATACAAAACGGGCAAATTCGCTCGGCGACCATTCCAGTTTACATTTCTTATGATAATAAAAAGCAAGAATTAAAAGGTTATATTCGCACCAGCGAATCTACTAAAGAAGTCGAAGAAGTTCTCAGCAGACTCCGCTGGAATTTGGGTTATGGGAGTATTATTGTTATGAGCTTGACTGCGGTTGGTGGTTTGTGGCTGACTAAGCAATCTCTCAAGCCAATTGAGGATAGTTTTCAGCAGTTAAAACAATTCACTGCTGATGCTTCCCATGAGTTGAGAAGTCCGCTGACAGCGATTAAAACTTCTGTGGAAGTTATGCAGAGTCATCCAGAGAGAATTCATGCAGCGGATGTTAAGAAAATGGCGGCGATCGCCTCTGCTACTAAACAGATGACTCAGTTAGTTGAAGACTTACTTTTATTAACTAGAATGGATGCACCAGCAGCCAAGATCGCCCGCGAGTGGATAGCGGTGCCGTTAGATGAACTATTAGAGGATTTGCTAGATTTGTGGGAACTGCAAGCTCAAGAAAAGCAAATTATTCTCAAGTCAAATTTAGCCATTAATACGTCTGTAATGGGAGATGCTGCACAGCTAACTCGTTTGTTTTCCAACTTGCTCGGAAACGCAATTCATTACACACCAGCGGGCGGAAGTGTGACTGTTTCTCTGAGCAGACAGAACCGATCGACAATTGTGAGTGTAGAGGATACTGGTATCGGCATTGCTCCAGAAGATGTAAAGTTAGTTTTCGACAGATTTTGGAGAGCAGATCGAGCCAGAAATCGCCGCGAAGGGGGTTTGGGGATGGGATTGGCGATCGCCCAAGCAATTGTCCAAAGCCATCGAGGAGAAATTAGCGTTACCAGTCAGCTAGGAGTAGGTAGCTGTTTTCATGTAAAATTATCCTCAGTAGCTTAAGAGTTGATATTAATAAAAAACCTTAACTCTTCTTCCCAGATTCTCCTTGTTCACCGCTTTCTCCAATGCTGAATTTGTTGATGGGAAGTTAACAGCAGGTTGGTACGCCCAACAAGTAAAAAATAACGCTCAACTAAAAAATGATGCGGCTCCAACTCAAGAACTCAGAAATTTAGTCAACCAAGCACTAAAACGAAATTCTTTATTCCAAATAGCGGCGCGCCCTAAAGCGATGCGTCCGATTATGTTGAGTCGCTATCAGGGAGGAATGTACTACGGCACACATATTGATAATGCGATTATGGGAGATGAAGAACTAATGCGATCGGATTTGTCTCTCACTCTATTTCTCAGCTATCCTGCAAGTTATACGGGCGGGGAATTAGTGATTGAAAGTACCCAAGGACAACAAGCTTTTAAACTTGCTGCTGGTTCAATGGTTGAGCAGGACTTACGCAAGAGACCAAGGAATAAGGGCAACCACCGGGGGGATTGCCCCTACATTCACACGAGATATAGATGTCGTGCGTCCAGGACTATTTAGGAGGTTTTGGAGGCGGATGAAATACATTTTAGGTCTTTCCGAGTTCTTTACTTTGTTTTGTCATAGTAATTATGGTTATCAAAGCGGTACTTCAGGGAGTTTTAGCAATTATGGATACACAAGTGACGGCACTTTCTATCAAAATGAAATTATTTGCAACATGAATTACCCATTTTGACCAAAGAAACCGGGTTTTTTACCGAATCTGCGGGGATCACAAAATATTTTCGCAAAAACCCGGTTTCTGCCTACCCGTGCGTCCAAGAGAATCTGATTTGTCAACAACAAAACCTCTAAAAAATAGGAGAATAAATAGATGGCTAGGATTAATTTTCGCAAACTTCACCGCCAAGTTGCACCGATTATTTTCATCCCTTTACTATTGACTGCATTAACTGGTGTTACCTATCGGCTCGCACAAAGTTGGTTTGGTATAGAAGATGATGCTGCCGAGATTTTTATGGTGATTCACCAAGGAAGCTATCTCGGAAAGGAACTCAGACCTTTTTATGTGCTTTTGCTGGCTTTGGGAGTGATTGGGCTGATAGTCACTGGTTTGACGATGACCAAATTTTTGGGTGGCGCACGCCCTGAAAGACCAGGTGCTAAACTTGATTTTCGTAAGGTTCACCGTATTGCTGCACCGATTATTTTATTGCCTTTAACAGTCAGTACGGTGACAGGTGTAATCTATCGAGTTGGCAGAAGCTGGTTTAAGATGCCGAAAGAGGTAGGAGAAGTTTTTTTGAATATCCACCAAGGAGAATATTTGGGAGATTTTTTGATGCCAATCTATGTGTTTTTGGTGGGTTTGGGTGTGATTTTGCTGCTGGTAACAGGAATCAATATGACTGGTATTTTTCGGAAACGTCGCCCGCAAACAACAGAGGAAGATAGCTAATATAGCCTTTCTCAGACAATACTTCGGACAGTTTTGGAACAGCGGCGCTCCGCGAGCAGAGCCAAAAACTCCCTGAGATTTTAACCGATAATCAAAAAAAAGGCACTTTTTACGTTAAGCTCAAAAAACACACGAACTTAAAAAAATGCCCGATGAATATTCTAGAATCTATCTTACAACAAATGTCAGGGATTAGTCAATCCCAAAAAAAGTTTATGGTAATTTTATTTTCCACCATATTACTTGTTTATGGCAAAGTGAATTTTACCAATCTGAGCCGTTATAGTTCCTTGAGTGAAAAAACTTATCGTCGTCATTTTTTGAAAAAATTTAGTTTTAGTGAATTCCATCAATGTTTTATCAAGAAAGCATTGAATTCTGAGCGAACAATTATTGCTGCAATCGATTGTTCATTTATTAACAAAAGTGGCAAAAAGACTGAAGGTAAAGCTACATTTTATAATGGTGTAGCTGGCAGACCTGAAGAGGGATTAGAAATTTCTGTCATTTCTCTTGTCGAAGTTGAAACTCATTTATCTTATAGTGTGAGCGTACAACAAACGCCCTGGCGTCCTCCTACAGAACTACCCAAAAGTCCCCTAACTACTAAAGGGAAAAAAACTTCAAAAAAACAGACAAAAAAAGAGGCAGTTAAAAGCTCAACGCCTGAATTAACAAGAGTTGACGACTATGCCAAACATTTAAAAGAAACTCGTTTTATCTTGCCAGAATCTGTACGTTATTTGGTAGCTGACGGTTATTATTGTCGCGCCAAGTTCTGGGATGCTGTACGGGATTCAAATTTACATTTGATTAGCAAATTACGGTCTGATGCCAACTTGAATTACATCTATACAGGTGAAAAAAACAAAATAGGTGCCCCTCGCAAATATGATGGAAAAGTAGACTGTAACAAATTAAAAAACTTAACTTTTATCAAAGAAATCAAGCCGGGGGTTAAGCTTTATTCATTAGTAGTATGGAGTGTTTGTTTAAAATGTCAAATACGTTTAGCTTGTCTTCAAGAAGTTCAACCTAACGGTAAAATTAAAAATATTTTATTGTTCAGCACTGCTCTCGATCTGACAGGTGAGCAAATACTTGAGTATTATCGGGCTCGTTTTCAAATTGAATTTATTTTTCGTGATGCCAAACAATTTACAGGTTTATCCGATTGCCAATCTTGTAGTGGTCAACGCCTGGATTTTCATTTTAATGCCAGTCTGACTGCTTTAAACTTAGCCAAATATGAAGCTTATAATCGTCATTCATCTCCCGCTCCATTCGTGTTTTCGATGGCTTCTTATAAACGCCTTGAATTCAATAGGCATATACTTTACACCTTTATTGAGAAGTTAGATTTAGACCAGAATTTAATTTTAAATCACCCTAACCTTCCGTCAGTCCTATCCTATGGTACTCTCGCTGCTTAAAAACTGTCCGGAGTATTGTCAGAAAAATGAGGTACTCATGGGCATAGGGCATAGGGCATAGGGCATAGGGCATAGGGCATAGGGCATAGGGCATAGGGCATATCTCACTTTTTTGAGAACCGCTATAGATTTTTTTTCCGGGAATGACTGATGAATATCGTGGTTTTAATCCTCTTTACAGTTGCATCTTTTTTGGGGAACTGGTATACAATAATTATCTGGTCACTGACCTTTAATTAAGATGATGAATAGAGGTATTGAAACGGCAAAAAAAAGTCTAAATTCAAAAAATGTATGGGAAAGTCGGCTACAAGGAAGTCGCACCAGTGCATTTCTCAGTGAAGTATTAAGTAACAGCGGTCACTTTTTAATTCTGAAGACTTTATCAGACTTGATATTAGCGGGTTTGTTCCAATTTATCACAGACCCAACTGAATATTTACTGATAGTAGCAATGCTTGTTCAGGCTTGGTATCTGTCGAGCTCGAAATGCCACCGTTTTTGGGGAAACCTGATCTGCGTTGGTATCTATACGCTGATTGATGTGCCGATAGACGGGCTAGATTTTTTCCAAAATCTGAGTCACATTGTCTTTTGGTTATTTTCTCTGATGATTGCTACTTTGCAAGGATTGCGATTCCATTGGGCTAAGGGTATTGATGATTGGCTGATTCCACTGGAAAGTTTGGTAAGGGCTCTGATGGTGGTAGCTTTTTATGTTGTGATTGGGATTAAGTCTCAATATTTAATTGCTAATTTAGAATTGATAGTGACATTTTCGCGGACGGCAACGCACTGGTTTCTTACTTGGAGTATGGTGTTTATCGGTTTGCTTTTGGGGTTGCAGTCACTACAGATTGTAAAACAAAGAAAGCAGCTAGAAAAAACAGCTCAACTACTAGGAAATATGGCAAAATGGGGAATGGGAAGTCATGTAGTAGACACAGCGCTTAATAATCCAGCAGGTTTGGCTTTTCAAAAGTGCGATCGCACGATTTTATTTATGGATATTCGCGGTTTTACAAGTTGGTGCGAAAAAACTTCCCCTGAGACAGTTGCAGCGGTTCTCAATGAATATTACCGTTGTGTTGAACCAGCAGCTTCTCAGTTTCAGCCTTTAAGAATAACTTTTACAGCCGATGAAATTATGGCTATTTATGCTACGCCACAACAGGGAATTGCTGCGGCTAAATCTATGAGTAAAGCTGCTTCAGAAATGCTTGAATTATATGGAATTGGTGCGGGATGCGGGGTGCATTGCGGAAGCGTTATTGAAGGGCTATTTGGCGGTGCAGATGTTCGGACTTATACGGTGATTGGTGATGTTGTCAATACAGCTAAACGCTTAGAAAGTGCCACGCCTGGTGGTGCAATTACTATTTCTGATGCTGTTTATCAAGGGATGTCACAACATCTAACGGTGGAACCTTGTGAACCGATAGTGGCTAAAGGTAAAACAGCAGCTTTAATTGCATGGCGGTTAATATAGCTAGCCGTCACGGATTGCGAACATAGAGTAAAAAAATGGCGATATATTCAATCAGAAAACTCTGATTATATCCTCTGGTGAAATAGCTCTAAGTTTAGATAAAAAACTTCTGTACCGTCTGGCGAGCGAATTAACTTTTCTACGGCGTTAGGGAGTTGATCTTGGCGGTACAATTCGGGAATTTCGCATAAGTTTTCTTCGGATATTTCCAATATTTTCGGCATATTAGGAACCGGAATTCCCAGGCGATCGCTCTTATTTAAACTGCAAACAATCAGGTAGTTGTTGTCGGCAATAGTCTGGATGCTGGGAAATATTTTAGATAAACTAATCAGCGTAATTAGTTCTTCTTGGTGTCGCACTAAACTTTGACCGCTATCTAAAAAACCGTAGGGAGTAAAGTCTTTAACAATACGCTGCACTCGTTCTATAGGAACAGCATAGTAGACGTTCCCCAGTTCAAAGGAAACCATTTTTTTAGGGGCAATTCTAACAGTGGCTTGTTTCTTGCTCCGAAAGCGGCGATTGTAATTGGCGTGAGTCATTCGATTTTAGATTTTAGATTTTAGATTTTAGATTGAGGATTATTGGATTGAAGATTATTGGATTTTAGTAGGTAAGTCGGCTGCGTAGTTGACCACTATTATTCGCTGGTGCAATTACTTTTGATCTAAGTTTTGTTTGAGATTAGGGATTATTTGAGTGGAGATTTGAGATTTTGGCTTAAATTATTGAGTGGTGGATTAATTTGGGTATAGCTTGTAAAAGTTGGGCTTCGCTGTAAGGTTTGGTGAAGTATTGATTGGCGCCTAATTCCATTGCCATTTGCCGATGTTTGGGCCCGCTACGGGATGTCAGCATGGCTACGGGAATCTTAGCAAACCGCTGGGTCGATCTGATCGATCGCAACAATTCAAATCCATCCATCCGAGGCATTTCAATATCCACGATCGCCAAACTGCAATCAAGACCATTTTGCAACTTTTCCAGGGCATCCACGCCGTCTTTCGCCTGTACCACCCGGTAGCGAGCACGAGTCAGCGTCAGAGACAACAACTGGCGAATTGTATAGGAATCATCCACTACCAAAATCTGCGGTGACCGACTCGCACTCGCCGGCATCTCCTGCACTTTACCGGAGACAGCGGCGATCGAACTATTTACCACAGGTTGGCCCACCAAATCGTCCACATCCAGAATATTCACCACGCGCCCGTCCCCCAAAATCGTAGTCCCCAAAACGCCGCGAGGCTTGGATAGAGGCGGTGGCAAAGGTTTAACCACAATTTCCTGCTGACCGATCAGCCGTTCCACGGCCACCGCCAGCATTCCTTCGGTAGAAGCCAAAACCAGGACAGGAATTTCCTCTTGGGTCAAAGGGTCAGGAGAGGGGGCATCCGGCGGGAGGACGCTGTATTCGAGCAAATCTTGCATCCTCACCAAACGAATAAATTCTTCCCGCCACCACAGCATCGGCTGATTGCCGGCAATGTGAACTTCCGAGGCTTTAATGTGCAGAATTTCCTCGACTGCATCCAGCGGCACTGCTATTTTATTGTGATCTGTCTTCACCATCAAAGCATCAGTAATCGACAGCAGCAGTGGCAGTTTAATGATAAAACTCGTACCTTTTCCCAGGCGAGAGTCTACCTTCACAGTCCCCCGCACAGTCCGCAAATTTGTTCGCACCACGTCGAGCCCGACTCCCCGCCCCGAAAGGTCGCTGACCTCTTCTGTAGTGCTGAAACCCGGCCAAAACAGAAAATCGTAGAGTTCGGCAATGGAAAATTCTTGAGCTTGTTCCTCCGTAGCCAAACCCTTTGTGACAACTTTACGGCGAATCATTTCCGGGTCAATGCCTTTGCCGTCATCGGCGACAGTAATAATAGTTTGGCCGCCTTGGTGGCGGGCTTCTATTTCTATTTGACCGCTGGCCGGCTTGCCGCTTGCCTGCCGAACTTCGGGCATTTCGATGCCGTGGTCGAAAGCGTTTCTCACTAAGTGTATTAAGGGGTCGCGCAAAGCCTCGAGCAAACTTTCGTCAATTTTGGTATCTCTTCCCACTAGCAGCAGGTTGACATCTTTATCGTATGTGAGGCACATCTCCCGCAGCGCTCTGGGCAAGTGATCGACGGCGCGACTGAAACTCACGACTCGCAACTGCATGACGCGGCTGCGTAGTTGTTCGGTAATGCGGCGCAGTTGGTCGGTACTGCGCTCGAATTTCATGGCTAAGGTGTCTAATTTGGTGGCGGAGTGAGAAATTGCTTGGGCAGTTTCGATGACTTCTGCGGCTGTCGAGTGGAACTCTGTATAACGATCCATCTCTAAGATATCGAAGTGAGCATGAACCGGAGAGGATTTGCCGTTAGCAATCATGGGGAATTCTGGTTCTGCTGCTGCAAGTTTTCCCAATCCAGAGTTCCCGTTTCCCCCTCTCCATTCTGCAAAGCTCAGTCTGTCGTATTCTTCTCGCAACTGACCGCCGAATTGGTTTAAATCTACGATATTGCGGCGGATGCGCTTGACTTCGCCGCGCAGTTCGGATTCTTGAAGTTCTAAATTTGTACGGTTGATGACTAATTCCCCGACTAAATTCACCAATTCAGTTAAGCGTTCTAAGTCTACCCGGATTGTTGGCCTTTGCAGGTTGGGGACTGGGAGAGTCGGGGAGGGGGGGACAGTTGGGGAGGGGGAGGGGGAGATTTCCGGGGGAGTCGGGGAGTCGGGGAGTCGGGGGGAGTCGGGGGGAGTCGGGGAGGGGGAGATTTCCGGGGGAGTCGGGGAAGGGGAGGGGGAGATTCGGGGGGAGTCGGGGAGTCGGGGGGAGTCGGGGGGAGTCGGGGAGGGGGAGATTTCGGGGAGGTCGATCGCCCTTCCTTCCAATATTTGTTGGCGTGCGGTTTGCAAGTTTTGGGCGATCGCCCAACCGTCGGATTGCAACCGTTGTAGAGTCAAGTCGGGAGAGTCGATCAAAGCGCTGAGGGCGGCGGCGACTTTCCCAAAATCCGGCAATTGCAGCATTCCAGCCAAACCGGAGAGTTGGTAGTAAACCTGCTTGAGGGCGGTGACAGTTGTTGCCAAATCTGCCTCGTCAGCTTGGGAAAGCTCGGTTTCTAGGCGATTGAAGAGTGCCGGCACTTGCTGTTCAAAAATCAGTTTCAGGGTTTCCTGGGCGGGCGATTGACTGGCTGCGGTGACTGGCGACGGTTCTGACTTGCCGTACTTGGCCTGGAACTGGGCGAAAATTTGGGCGATCGCCTCCAAGTTTTCCGTTTGATCCGGAGTTGTGACATCGGAGTGTTGAACTGATTCGATCGTAATCTTTTTGAGAGCATCCACCCCCTGCAGCAAAACACTCACAGTAGTCGGTTCCAGGGCCGCCAAGTCTGTGCGATCGCGCAAAATGACAAAACAGTCCTCCAGCGTGTGAGCCGCCGCCGATACGTTTTGAAAGCCCAACATCGAACCCGCACCTTTAATCGAGTGAGCCGCCCGAAACATTTCTTTAACGGCAGCTTGTCGCTCTTTCAAACCCGCAGCTTCCATCGCCAGCAGATTCGTCTCCATTGACTGAAGAAACTCTTCGCATTCTGCGGTAAAAGCATCTATTAATTCGTTTAAATCGTCATCATTCATATTAAATTAGTCATTGGTTAGCAGTCATTAGTCATTAGTCAGTTCTTAGATTATGTCCGGTTCATTTCAACCCGCACCACTCAAATAATCTGGTGAAACCGGGTTTCTTCCTAGATTTATCGTACTCAAACCGAATTTTTCGGAGAAACCGGGTTTCTTCCTAGATTTATCGTACTCAACCCGAATTTTTCGGAGAAACCCGGTTTCTTGCCCCAACGACAGAAATGCGAGCGCACTTTTTGCGTTGGGAGGGGGCGGGTTTATGCAGATTGTCGGTAATAATTCAAGATTTTTGATGAACCCGCCCCTACAGAATTGTGGTATTTAACCGGATTTAATATGACCAATGACTAATGACTAATGACGAATAACTAACTGCGGAAATTCGCCACCGACTTTTGCAATTGGCCCAGAGAACCAGACAGCTCGTCCAAAGATGCTTTGACATCCGCACCTTTTTGTGCAGTTGTATTCGCAATCTCGTTGACTTGCTGCATACTGTTAGCAATTCCCTCAGCCGAAACAGTTTGCTTGGCAGATGCGATAGTAATATTCTGCACCAAAGCATTCATTTCTCGACTAACTTCGATGATGGCATTGAGGTGAGTTTTGGCTTCGCTTGCTAGCTTAGTGCCTTCCACTACCTCCAGCGTCCCCGATTCCATTGCCTTCATCACGCGGCTGATTTCTTCTTGAATCGTACCGACAATTTCCGAGATTTCCTCAGTAGCGCCGGCGGATCTTTCTGCTAATTTCCGCACTTCTTCAGCAACAACTGCAAAGCCTAAACCTTGTTCGCCGGCTCGCGCCGCCTCAATAGTAGCATTCAGAGCTAATAAATTAGTTTGCGAAGCAAGTTGAGAAATCGAAGTCACAATTTTGCCAATTTGCTGCGAAGATTCGCCCAAACGCTTCATCATTTTCGAGGTAGAGGCGATCGTCAACCGGAGCCCGTTAATACCTTCGACAGCTCGATCGACCGCCATACCGCCGACTTCAGCCGTTTGAGAAGACTGCTGGGCAACGGTTTCTGCCCGCACCGAAACATCTCGCACGTCGCGGATCGAATTCACAATCCGCTCTATTTCGCGCATGATGGCAGATATTTTTGCTGCTTGAATTTCTGCCTGTTGGGTGAGTTGACTGGTATTGTTAATTGACTCGTCGGTGGCAGATGTTACCTGTTCGGCTAAAGTTTGAATTCCCGTTACTACTTTCCGCAGAGAACCGATTAAGAAGTTGAAAGAGTCGGCGACAGCACCTAAAACATCGTTAGTCACTTCCGCCCTGACTGTCAAGTCGCCTTGAGCCGCGCCTTTAATTTCTCCCAACAATTTAAGGACTTGCTGCGTCAGAGAATCAGCTTCAGCTTTACGTTCTGCTGCTAATTTTCCTAGTCGTTCTTCTGCCTCTTTGCGCTCGGTAATGTCAAAGCGAATGGCGATATATTTGACTATTGTGCCACTGGTATCAAAGATGGGGGAGATCGTCGAATCTACCCAGTAAAACGAGCCATCTTTGCGTCGGTTTTTGATTTCCCCTTTCCACACCAAACCGCGAGAAAGTGTCACCCACATTTCTTCAAAAAATGATTTGGGATGGTAGCCGGAATTGACGAGGCGGTGGTTGCGGTGCAGGAGTTCTCCCATGCTGTAACCGGAGATTTCAATGAATCCGTCGTTGACGTAGGTAATCATGCCTTGCAGATCGGTCTCGCTGACGATCGCCGATTCGTCTAGGGCATTTTGCCGCGTTTTGAGTTCTTGCAGCAAGCGTTCCTGTGTCTCGGCCAACTGCTGCATTTGCTGCTGGGACGATCTTTCCTGGGTGACGTTGCGGCAAACGACTACGCCGCCTTTGAGTGCGCCCGTTTCGTCTTTGAGCGGCCGGCCGGTAATTTTCACCCACAGGCCCTCTGGATTCCCTGCGTGGCGGGTGAAAACCTCTACGTTCTCAGGAGATTCTCCTCTAATTGCCCGTGTTAAGGGGATCTCGGCTGTGGGATAGGGAGTTACCGTATCGGGCAAGAATAAACCGTATCTTGCCGACCATTCGTCGGGAAGAGTATCTGTCGAACCCGTGCCAAAGATATCTGCGGCGGCGGGATTGAACAACACAAAATTGCCTTTTTCGTCGGCAGCAATTATGCCGTCGCCAATGCTATTTATTAGCAGTTGCAAGAGATTGGTTTGTTGCCGAAATTGGTCTTCGGAACGGGCTAATTGGGCTGTTGTTTTTTCCAGTTGCACCATCGCCTGTTTGCTTTCAGTAACGTCGCGAGCGACTGCATACATGAGCTGTTGTTCGGTTACAGGTCGCACTTTCCACGACAGCCACTTGTAGGAACCGTCTTTGCAGCGGTAGCGATTTTCAAAAGATTTTAATTCGGCGCCACTAGCTACTTTTTCCGCTTGTTTTCGGGTTGATTCGCGATCGTCTGGATGGACTAAATCGATATAATAGTTGTCTTCGAGTTCATGCGCCTTGTAGCCGAGTGTGTTTTCCCAAGAGGGATTGATACGCTTGAATTTGCCTTCAAAACTTATAATACAAATCAAGTCTAGGGAAAGGGTAAAAAATCGATCGCGCTCTTCTTCTGCTTTTTTGCGATCGGTAATTTCGATCGCCACACCGCCGACACCGATGGGTTTGCCGTCAGCTCCGGGCAAAGGAAAATATGACGCCAGCCAATCTCGCACGAGGCCCGGTTCGTTGACGGTTGTACCCGACACCTCAACGTTTAAAAACGGTTGGTTGGTGGCGAGAATCTGCTGCAACATCGGCTGTAGGGTATCGACCATTTGGGGTACAACTTCCCTCACCGTCTTGCCGAGGTGTTCGGCAACTGAGACGCCTGTGGTTTCCGCTAATTTCTCGTTAACTTGGACGAAGCGCAACTGCTCGTCAAAAATAAACATTGAGGCCGGGGCGGCTGTGAAAAATGCGTCAAACCGGGTTTGACGCAAAACTAATTCTCGTTCTAGGGCTTTGCGATCGGTGATGTCGCGAGCTTCGGGAATCAGCAGCACGACTTTGCCGCTGTCGTCTACGATCGGCTTGAGGGAGAAGTCCACAGTTATCACAGCACCCCCAGCAACGAGCACGTCGGCTTCGTAGCGGACAACCTCGCCGGCGGCGGCTTTTGTGAGCGCTGCTTGCACTTTTTGCTTGGCTTCTGGGGAAATTTGCCACCACAAATTATCTGTAAACTGCGTTCCTACGAAGTCTTCGCGCTCCATTCCGGCGATGTCGAGGGCTGTTTGGTTGGCTTCCAAAACGGTTCCGTCTGGTTTGAGCAGCCCCACTAATTGAAACGATTGGTCAAAAATGGCTCGGAACAGTCTTTCGCGATCGCGCAGCATCTCTTCTGCACGTTTGCGATCGGTGATGTCGCGAGTAACTGTTGCGAACCCCATCGGCTCGCCGGTTTCTGGGTGTTTGACTGTAAATAGGGTGAAGTCAACGGGAAAGTCTTCGCCGGTTTGAAAGTTCCTCAAGCGGAATTCGCCCTGCCAAAAACCGTCTCGTACAGTAGCCGGCACGATTTCTTCTTGGAAAATCTTACCATCTTCTACTGAGAAGAAGTCATACATACTTTTGCTTTTGACTTCTTCAATATTTAGCAATCCTGCTAGTTTCATTCCCGCGACATTCAGGTATGTTGCCTCTCCCTCCATGGTGGCAGTGCCGATAAAATCCGAGCTGCTTTCTACGAGCGAAATCAATCTTTGCTTTTCGATTTCTGCTTGCTTGCGCTCCGTGATGTCGTTGTTAGTTTCTAAAATTGCTTTCGGTTTTCCCTGTTCATCTCGCTGCAAATTCCAGCGACTGAATACGGTAATTTTGGTAGCATAATTGGTGGTGTGAATTACTTCTCCTTCCCAATAATCCTGCTCTTCTAACTGTGCCGAAATAGCGGCTAAAGGCTGGGGATAAATGGTGTGCAATAGAGTATGGGTGACTTTCCCCATGGCGGCTTTTTTTGTCCAGCCGTACATCCGTTCGGCTCCCTGACTCCAATAATTAATGGTGCCGTCCATATCCCGAACGATCAAGCCATCGCTGGCAAGATCGAGCATTTGCAAGTTCTGCTGCAAGGCTTCTTCTACGCGCTTGCGTTCTGTAATGTTGCGGGCGATCGTTGAGATAAATTCAACTTCTGAATTCTCGGATTTGTGGGCAACAATTACTTGAGAAACTGGTATTTCTTCGCCGTCTAAACTCTGCCAAACTGTCTCGCCGCTCCACACCCCGTCCCGGCAAGCTGCGGGGATGCCGACGTTCACAAGAGTGTCGATACTTTTGGGGGATGTCAGGTCAGAAATGCGGATTCCGGTTAAATCGGCGTCCTCGCCAACTCCCAACATTTCTCTGGCTGCGCGGTTGATATAAATGGTGCGCTGTTGGGTGTCGGCTATGCCTACCCAGTCTGTTGTGGTTTCTAAAATTGCTTTGAATCGCAAGAGTTCTTGTTCAGATTTCCGGCGCTGTGTGATGTCGCGCGCGAAGCCGACCATTCCTAAAATGTTGCCTTCTGCATCTTTGAGGGGCAATTTCTGGGTGTCGAAGGTGTGTACTTTGCCGTCGGCTAAGGTGGCTAAGTCGTTGGAGGCGGGCGCGAGGTGGTTGCCGGCCCGGAAGTTTTGGATTTGGTTCTCGGAATCGGTTTCGGCCTGGAAGTTGGCGAAGATGCGATCGACCGATATACCAATTTCTGCGTCGTCTTTACCGATAATTTCTGCTTGGGTTTTGCCGAAGGCGGCGGCGAAACCTGCATTGACTAGGGTGTAGCGCAAGTTTCGATCTTTGACAAAAATGCAGTCTGGCGTAGCGTCAATGACTGTTCGCAGCAAGTTTTGGGAGCTTTCTACTTCTGCCAGTGTCTGCCGCAGTTGTTCTTCCATTTGCACGCGATTGGTGATATCTCTAATCGCGCAAACGAGAAATTGTCTACCGTCGGCATCTACAAAGGTAGATTTTTTGGCGGAGACAAAGCGGGTGTTTCCTGCTTGGTCTGTGATAGTTTTTTGGATTTCGGTGCTGGTATTTGTCAAAAAAACTAATTCGTCTTTTTTTCGATATGTCTCTGCTTCCTGTTTGGGCAAAAACTGGTCGTAGGATTTGCCAATTAGTTCTTCTCTGCTGTGACCTAGGTGTTGACAAAAAGCATCGTTTAATATTAACCAGCGGTGCTGTTTGTCTTTGACGTAAATCGGGTCGGGGATGCTGTTAAGGATGTTGTTTAAAAATTTTTCTGAGGCTTTTAATTGCTCTTGTACTGTGGTGCGATCGCGAATTTCCTGTTCCAATTGTGCATTAGTTTGCAGGAGCTGCTCGGTTCTTTCATTCACTCGCTGCTCTAGTTCTGCCGTTAGCTGCTGCAAGGTCGCTTCTGTCTGTTTGCGCTGGGTAATGTCGCGGCCTTCGGCGAGGATTTGAAATACTTCTCCTGTTTCATTTAACAGCGGCTTAAAGGACACATCAATTACTGTCACATGGTTGTTGGGGCCGGTGATTTCGTATTCTTCCCGGACAAACTTGCCTGCCGAGACTTGTTTAATGTTCGTTTTTAGGCGCTGCTGGTTGGTTGGAGATGATGCCCACCCTGGTGTCAGCCAAAATTTCAGCCCCAGCACTTCTGATGCTTGGAAATCGCCCAATTCTAGCGCTGTCTGATTTGCTTCGATCAGAGTACCGTCTGGATCTAATACTGCGATCGCTTGAAAAGCTTGGTCGAAGATTGCGTGAAATCGCTGGGTAGTTTCGCTCAGTGCTTGTTCTGTTTCTTTTTTAGAGCTCAAGATTTGCTTGGAACCTACTAAGAATCCGTAACGGTTGGACAAACTCAAAAAAACGAGCGCCACCATTACAGTTATCCAATCGAACACACTTTGTGCCACCTGAGAGTGGGGCAGCCCTAGGTATTCGGCGGCGTGGCCACTGTGGCCGAAAGCGCAGCTCCAAAATATGCCTGCTGTGGCTGTGGCGAAGATGTCGAACCCGAATTGACGGTTTCGCCACAAACCTAAGCTGATTATCCAGGCGATGGCAAAGTAACACACACAAATGATGCAATTAGCAGCTCCAATTACCACCGATTGGGAAAAGTCAGGCAATGTCAGAGTCAAAGTCGTTGCGATCCAGGTATAGAGAATTTCGATCATAAAATTAAGGATGGGCAAATCGGATGCCGACGATCGTTAGTTAAATTTATTCATGCACAGCCGTTGCAGACTTATCTGTATTGTTGATTTTTACCAGCGTTCGGAATGGGCGATCGCTTCTACATCGACAATCATTAGCAAGCGTCCTTCGGAATTGTACAGACCTTTTAAGAATGGAGCTAGGTCGGGACTGACATCTAGTGCTGAGACAATGCGATCGGGATTGAGAGGTAAAACTCCTTCGACGCGGGAGACGGCTAATCCCAGGCGCATTTTCGACAACAATCTCACGTCTCGTGGATCGGGCGCTTCTACCACTAAGATGCGGCTGTTTGGGTGGTAGGTGTCAACCGACTCAATACCTACAAACAGTCCAAAGTCTGCCGCTGCTAAGATTTCGCCCCGCAAGTTGGTTAATCCCAGCAAAAATGGCTGGGTATTGGGAACCAGGGAAATCGGTTGTTCCTTGAGGGAAAGGACTTCCCGCACTGCCTCTAATTCTATGCCGAACAGACTGCCTCCTTGACCGAACAGGAGAAATTGCTTTGTTGCACTTGTCTGATTCCCCCCAGCGGGGGGAGCCGTTATTTTCATGGCTTATTTTTAGTTTCTAGTGTAGCTTACAAATTAGAGTGTTGCTTTGACCCTAAAGCCGATCGCCCATCGAGTTTTTCAGCATCACTTTGGGTGCCTCAAATGTTTCCGTTAAATAAATCGCGGTTGGGCAAATAAGCAGGTTTTTATCATTAAACATAAACTTTTATGGAATTCAAAAACCCAGTTTATTAAAAAAAACGGGGTTTGTCGGTATAATGTTTTTTGGGAAGCGGCCGATCGCTTTATATTCGGTTTACGCTGAAAGCAGGCGCTGCACTATGTGGACGAGTTGTTGAGGTTCAAAGGGTTTACTGACGTAAGCGTCGGCCCCTAAATCAGTTCCCCAAGCTTTATCGATCTCGGTGTTTTTATGAGTACAAAATACTACGGGCAATTTGGCAGTTGTGCGATCGCCCCGCAATTCTCTGATCACTTCAAACCCGTTCATTCGTGGCATCACTACATCTAAAACGACCAAAGCCGGAGGGGTTTTGCGGATCAGGGCGATCGCTTCTTCGCCGTCACCTGCCCGCATCACATCCAATCCGGCATCTTGAAGAATGCGGCAGATAATTTCTAGTTCGCTCTTAACGTCGTCCACTACTAAAATTTTGGACATGATTCCCCACTTCCTTGCTGTTATTGACAGCGGACTATGTTTATTTAGAAGCTGACGCGATCGGCGGCGATGGGACTATACCGCTTTGCGGACAAATTAATGTACTTCCAAATACATTATATAGCCGATCCTAGGGCTGAAGGTTAGCTGTCAGCGATCAAAAACGATAAAAATTTACTTGACTAACAGAATCGCTCTGAATAAATTAATCGGCAATTAGTAATTGATTCGTGGTAATTCGCTGTTTTGAAACCAACTACTCTCAGTAGAAAGCTCCCTAAGCAGACAAAAGCCGGATATTCTACGTATTTTTTTTAGCTTGATTCCCAATAATCTAGTTGTGGACAGTGCCTAAATGAGGGTGCTAAAATATTTAAGTATCGGAATTAATAGCAATTTAAAAGGAGCCATAGCGAGATTACTACAGGTATTCAAATAAGTTTTTCTTGTTAAAATACAGCACAATCTCCCTCAGCAGTCGCTATTAAGAATGAGAATTAAATAACTTCCACTCTTGAAAGTGGGATGGGCTCTTATAGCCCGTCATGAGTGGACGGGCTATAAG